>NZ_RQYL01000001.1 GCF_003860125.1 Fretibacterium sp. OH1220_COT-178
CGATAAAACAGCAAGACTTTCGTCCATTCGGAATCGAAAATTCCAACGGACTCCGTCTCCTTAGAAAGGAGGTGATCCAGCCGCACCTTCCGGTACGGCTACCTTGTTACGACTTCACCCCCCTCACCAGACACACCTTCGACGGCTCCTCCCATAAGGTTAGGCCACCGGCTTCGGGTACACCCGGCTCGGGTGGTGTGACGGGCGGTGTGTACAAGGCCCGGGAACGTATTCACCGCAGCTTGGCTGATCTGCGATTACTAGCGATTCCAGCTTCATGAAGTCGAATTGCAGACTTCAATCCGAACTGAGATCGGCTTTTCGGGATCCGCTCGGCCTCACAACCTCGCTTCCCTCTGTACCGACCATTGTAGCACGTGTGTCGCCCTGGACATAAGGGCCATGATGACTTGACGTCGTCCCCACCTTCCTCCATCTTGTCGATGGCAGTCCCATTAGAGTGCCCGACCGAATCGCTGGCAACTAATCGCAGGGGTTGCGCTCGTTGCGGGACTTAACCCAACATCTCACGACACGAGCTGACGACAGCCATGCAGCACCTGTGTACGCTCACTGCCCGAAGGCAGCGTCGTCATCCTTTCAGACTCCTACCACGTACATGTCAAACCCAGGTAAGGTTCTTCGGTTTGCATCGAATTAAACCACGTGCTCCACCGCTTGTGCGGGCCCCCGTCAATTCCTTTGAGTTTCAATCTTGCGACCGTACTCCCCAGGCGGAATGCTTATCGCGTTAACTGCGGCACACCAACATCTCTGCTCGCACACCTAGCATTCATCGTTTACAGCCAGGACTACCGGGGTATCTAATCCCGTTTGCTCCCCTGGCTTTCGCACCTCAGCGTCAGTTACCGTCCAGCAAGTCGCCTTCGCCACCGATGTTCTTCCCAATATCTACGCATTTCACCGCTACACTGGGAATTCCACTTGCCTCTACGGCACTCCAGCACCTCAGTCTCAACTGCATAACACGGTTAAGCCGCATCCTTTAACAGCTGACTTGAAGCACAGCCTGCGTGCCCTTTACGCCCAGTAATTCCGGACAACGCTCGCCCCCTACGTATTACCGCGGCTGCTGGCACGTAGTTAGCCGGGGCTTATTCATGTGGTACCGTCACTTCCTTCTTCCCACATAAAAGAACTTTACGACCCGAAGGCCTTCTTCGTTCACGCGGCGTCGCTGGGTCAGGATTTCTCCCATTGCCCAATATTCCCCACTGCTGCCTCCCGTAGGAGTCTGGACCGTATCTCAGTTCCAGTGTGGCCGGACACCCTCTCAGGCCGGCTACCCGTCGTCGCCTTGGTGAGCCGTTACCTCACCAACCAGCTGATAGGACACGAGCACCTCCAATAGCGCATCGCTGCTTTAACCAAAAGGCCTATGGGGTATTAGGGTCCGTTTCCGAACGTTATCCCCCGCTATTGGACAGCTTCTCATGTTGTACTCACCCGTCCGCTACTCCGTATGCCAATCCGTGTTACCACTTCATGACACCGTCGTTCAACTTGCATGTGTTACGCACGCCGCCAGCGTTCGTCCTGAGCCAGGATCAAACTCTCAGTAGATTGTTACATGACGTTTTGCCTGTGTTTATACGCTGTATTCTTTTGTCAAGTTATAGAAACGACGAACCCCTTCGTCCATCGCCTCGTCGTCGCCCTGACGAGCAACGCGAGGTAATATACCATGGCATTTCTCAAAATGCAAGCATCCTAAATGGACTTAATTTTGAGACTATTACTCTCTCTTGCCGCTTTGCCCTTCACTTCATTATTCCATGGATTCCAACACCAGGGAAAAGGGTATAATTCCCGGGGGAATGCCGCCACCCGTGCCACATCGGCGGCTCCAAACGATCCGAATCACGGAAAGGAAGGGATGCGTCGTGCTGTTCAAAAAGGCCGAACAGAAACGGCTTGTAAGACGGGAAATCCAAGGGGGCAAAGGAGAGGCTCACTGCCTCTACGCCATATCCAAAGGGGAGGGGCCCGAGAAAAGCCGTTTCAAGATGGCGGCAACGATGACCCTCGACCCGGGGGCCAGCATCGGAATCCACACCCACGAAACCGACGAGGAGATTTACGTCATCCTCTCCGGCAAGGGGATGTACACGGACGACGACGGATCCCGAAGCGAAGTTGGCCCCGGCGACATCACCCTGACCATGCGGGGACAGAAACATGGGCTCGAGGTCTCGAACGACGGACCTCTCACACTGCTGGCGTTCATTGCGGAATAAAAGACAAGAGAAAGGGGATGACGTCGGTCATCCCCTTCGTGTTTTGATCCCCTACTGGGAAATGGCGCTCACCGGACAGGCCGACACGCAACTCCCACACTCGATGCAGGTATCGGGGTTGACCTTCGCCTTGCCGTCCGTCATCGCAATAGCTTCAACCGGACACGTCCCAACGCACGCCTCGCACCCTACGCAGGTGCCGGCGTCAACAACCGCTTTGGCCATCTGAATGATTCCTCCTTGTTCGTATTCTGAAAAAGTCGTTCAAAACCCCCACAGTTTTGACGTCGTCATTATAGCACAGCGCAGAATCCCAGCCCCAAACCGTCTCCTCTAGGTCATGCGATGTATGGCATGCGACGCGAAGGGCAGGATGTCCCAGATCGTCTCCGCCTGGCCGCCAGGATAGTTCCGAAGCGCCTCCAAGCTGACGCTCCAGATCTCGAGGGGCGTCGCCGTCCCCGGCAGGAAACGAGCCACAGGCTCCAGGAGCTCCAAGCAGCGCCGAGCCTCTCCCTCCCCCGCGAAGGCGAAGAGGAGCCAGTTGACGCCGTCCTGATCCAGTGCGTCCAGGTCGACGTAGCCCGGGAGGTAGAGCCGCCTCAGCATCGTCAGAAACATGTGGAACTCGCCCACCCTCTCCAGATAGGCGGACAGGTTCTCGCCGACCGGGGGCGGCATGAAGGAGAAGAGGAAACGATCGGTATTGAACAGTCGGCAGGGATCTGCGGGAGGCTGCGGAAACGCGGCATAGGCCTGAAAATCGTAACGACTTTTGTAAAGAAGGTCGAACTCCGCCTCGCACAGACTCGGGATGTTCGCGCTCACCCACGCACGAACCGCCTCGGACGATGGGGGCGGGCGACGGCGTGCAGCCGCCCCCATCTCGGGGAAATCCTCCGCCATCCTCTCAAAAGCGGGGGCCTCCGGATAACGCCAAACCAGGCCATCCTCACGAAGGACGAACAGATCCTCCCCCGTCAGGTCGGGGACCGCGAACCGGAACGGGGCGACGTATTCCTTCACCCCCCACCGCTGCAGGTGCCGTCTGTCCAAAAGCAGCATCAGATCACACCGCAGGGCGGACCGTTCACGGTTCGGCCCCGGGTCTCCCGGCTGCAGGGGCAGGCCATACCTTTCTGCGGCCTCGACAAATCGTTCCCTTCCCTCGGCCGAGAGACTATAGATCTCCCTCTCGAACTCCAGCAGCCCCTCGCCGACCAGGGAATCGGCCATCCTCCGGTCCAATCCCGCCATGTCCAGCATCGGCCGCGTCCAACAGGGGTACTGCCCGTCGAAGGAGAGCAGCAGACCTTCCCTATCCGATTCCAAGGGACCTCGCCTCCTCATCTCGTTCCCCAGTCATGCGGACGATAAAAGGATGCAGGCGCCAGGTCCTCGCACGATATGAAGCCCGAAACGCCTACCCTTCTCCGCCTAAGGCTCCAGGTGCTCCACTCCGAACTTGTCGGCGTACTCGTCCAGGCGCTTCCAGGTGGCGGGATCGAGCCATATCCCCTCCTTCAGCGCCTTCTCCCGGCGTTCGAACTCCTTCTCGCCATGAATATAGATGCGCTCCTGTCCCTCCGCCTTGGGGCTCGAACGGATGCGGTCCAGGATTTCGGACACATGCCTCTGCACCGCCCGGGCGTCGCCGAACAGATCCATGCGCATGACCTGGAAGCAATGGCAGATTCCACAGCCGTCACCGTAGGTCTCGAAGGAGGGCGTTCCCATGGAGAGCCCCGAGGTCAGGAGCTCGACGAGCAGGCCGAGCCCGTACCCCTTGTGCCCTCCATGGGTCTCGGTGGCCCCTCCCAGGTAGAGCTGCCCGCCGTAAGGGCTCTTGTTCTTCCGGTTGATGTCCGCGACGGAGATTGCGTCCGTGGTGTCCACGCCCTTCTCGTCGACGGCCCACCCCACCGGCATGGTCCCGCCGCGCCGCGCCGCGACCTCGATCTTGCCCAGCGCGACGGTCGTCGTCGCCATATCCAGCATGAAGTGCGGCTTCCTTCCGATGGGGATGGCCACACAGATCGGATTCGTCCCCAACAGGCGCTCCTTTCCAAAGAGCGGGATCGCCGCCCTCAAGGTGTTGGTGAACGCCCAGCCGATCATCCCCCGATCGGCCGCCAGCTCCGCCCAGTAACCCGCCATGCCGAAATGGCAGGAGTCGCGGACCACCGTCATGCAGGTCCCGTTCTGCTCCGCCTTCTCCAGCGTGCGGTCCATCGCCATCTTCGAGACGGGAAAGCCAGGCGCCCTGTTCCCCTGGACCACCAGGGATATCGGCGTTTCGTGCACAATCTCGGGCCTGGCCTCCGGTATGTTCTTGCCGTCCCATACCTCGTTGGCATACATACTGACCCGGGCCACCCCATGAGAGGCGTGTCCGCGGGCGTCCGCCTCGACCAGCACCTCGGCGGTGATCTCGGCGGATTCCCTGGGGTATTTCAGCCCCACCTCGAACATCCTCTGCATATACCCCCTCAATTTATCGTAGCCGACCGTCGTCCGATCCATACCTCAGCCATCTCCTTTCTGGATTGAGGCCCGTTTTCGCCCCGACGCCTTCTGTTCACCTTCAAGAAGCTCTCTCATGGCATTTTAGCACAATGAAAGAGAGGCATCTTTTCCGCTCCCAACCGAATTTTTGTCCTCAAATTCGCCCCTTGAGATGGTACAATTGCGGTGTATGCACTGCACAAAGGAGGCCTTTCCTTTTGAAAGCCGTCTACGTCGAAAAACCGGGAAATCTGAAGATCGTGGATCTGCCGATCCCCAAGCCGGAGCCCGGCGAGGTCCTCGTCCGCGTCCGGGCCGCCGGGATCTGCGGCTCCGACATGCACATCTATCACGGCACCAACCCTCTGGCGAAATATCCGCGCATCATCGGCCACGAGTTTGCCGGCGAGATAGCGGAGCCTGGGACGGGCGTGACCGGGCTGGCCGAGGGGGACCGCGTCTCCGTCGATCCCGTCACGAGCTGCGGGAAGTGCTATCCCTGCACCATCGGACGCCCCAACGTCTGTTCCGTCCTCAGCGTCTTCGGGGTCCACAGGGACGGGGGCATGGCGGAATACGTCCGCGTCCCCGCCGAGAACGTCCACAGGATCCCCGACTCTTGGTCCTGGAACAAGGCCGCAATGGTCGAACCCTTCTCCATCTCCGCCAACGTAATGGATCGGACGGAATGCACGAAGGGGGATCGGGTCCTGATCCTGGGGGCCGGACCGATCGGCCTGACGATGCTCATGGGCGCAGTCCATCTTGGAGCGGAGGTTGCAGTGGCCGACGTCCTCGACTCCCGCCTCGATGCCGCCCGATCCTTGGGAGCAGCCCTGACCGTCAACACCAAGGAAAACGACCTGGAAAAAGCCATAGCGGACTGGACCCAAGGGGTCGGCGCCTCCGTCGTCATCGACGCGGCCTGCGTCCCCGAGCTCTTCGCCTCGCTCCTCGGGATGGCCTCCCCGGCAGGACGAGTCGCCCATCTGGGTTTTTCCGAGCGCCCTGCGCAGTTTCTCCCCCTGGACATCACCAAGAAGGAGCTGACGATCTGCGGGTCAAGGCTGAGTCGGCGCATGTTCCCGCGGGTCATCGACTGGTTCTCGAACGGGGTCGATCCCGAAAAGCTCGTCTCCCACACCTTTCCGGTCGAACGGGTCGAGGAAGCCTTCCGCCTGATCGAGGAGAGACCCCTCGAGACGAGCAAGGTGCTGCTCACCTTCTGACACCCCTGAAGTTGTTCGTACACCCTCCCGCGGGCGGAATTCCCAAAGGCCGAGACGGGGCCGTGAGGCGCCGAATCGCGACATCATATCCATCATCTTCAAGGAGGCTGTGAGGAAATGAAGGCACGGAACTGGATTCTGGTGAGCGTCATGGTGTTTTCTCTCTTGCTGGCGGGGCGCGCCCATGCGGCGCCGGAGTACACGCTGAAGCTTGGCCATCTCGCCAACGAAAACCACTCCTGGCACAAGGGGGCGCTCAAGTTCGCCGAGGAGGTCGAGAAGCTCAGCGGCGGCCGCGTTGTTTGCCAGGTCTTCGCCAACGAGGAGCTCGGCAACGAGATGGACACCATCCAAGCCATCCACACGGGGATCGCCCACATGGTCATCACCGGGGAGTCCATGCAGAACTGGGCCCCGAAATGTGCTCTGATCGCCGTACCCTACATGATCCGAAGCGCGGAACACCTCCAAAAGGTGCTCGATGGAGAGATCGGCGCGGAGATCGCCAAGGAGGTCGTCGAGAAGGTGAAGCTGCGCCCCGTTTCGGCCTTCGTGCGCGCGCCCCGCAACCTCACCAGCAACCGTCCCATCAAGGCGCCGGGCGAGCTGAACGGGTTCAAGCTGAGGGTGCCCAACGTCCCCCTCTTCGTGAAGGTCTGGGAGGCGCTCGGGGCAAAACCCACGCCCATGGCGTTCTCCGAGGTCTTTACGTCCCTGCAGCAGAACATCATCGACGGACAGGAGAACCCGCTTGACCTGATCCGCAGCGCCTCGCTCTACGAGGTTCAGAAGTGCGTCAACCTTACCGAGCACGTCTACGGCTGGATCTACCTGGCCATCGGCGAAGATTTCTTCCAGAAACTGCCCGAGGACCTTCAGAAGGCGGTTCTGGAGGCCGGAAAGGCCGCTCAGGCTTACGAACACGAGCTCTTCCTGTCCAATATCGCGGAGGACGAGAGGTTCCTGAAGGAGAAGGGCATGGAGTTCGTGACCGTGGACAAGGCTGCCTTTGCGGCCCTTGCGGGCCCGGCCGTCGAGGAGTTTCTGAAGACGAAGCCCGCCGACGTGCTGGAGCTCTACAAGAAGATCGTGAGCCTTCAGTAGGGGTATCGCCGCGACGACAACCGAAGGCGCCGCCTGCGCGCCTTCGGTTGTCGTCTTTTATCGAAGCCATTGGGGGAGGATGTCCTTGCTCAAGAAATTTTTGGAGCGAACGTTGGAATGGACCTCGTCGCTCTGCTTCGCCGGCTTGATAGCCGTGGTGCTGCTCCAGGTGTTCGCGCGGCTGTTCCTGGCCCGATCCCCGCATTGGACCGAGGAAGCCTCCCGCTTTCTGATGCTCTACATGGTGGCCTTTGCCTCCGGGCTCGCCGCAAGGGACCGCGCCTACGTCAACGTCGATTTTCTCCTCAACATGTTCAAGGGGCGTCTCAGAGCTTTCGTCGACCTCTGCATCGACCTCCTGTCCATCGTCCTGATGGTCACCATTGCCCGGTATGGCTGGGACAACGCGATGGTCGGGCGAATCCAGACCTCGGCCTCCCTGTCGATTCCGATGCACCTCGTCTTCATGGCCGTGGTGTTGCATGCCGTCAGTGTGGCCTTCTACACCGCCATTCACATCATCGACGACCTGGCCGCCCTGTTCGGTCAAAGGAGGTCCTCATGATCACGGTGCTGTTCCTGAGCTTCATCATATTCTTGTTCATGGGGGTCCCCGTAGCCTTCTCCCTGGGATTGTCCTCCCTGATCTATCTCGTGGGGTCGGGAATTCCCCTGATGGTCATCCCGCAGCGTATGTTCGCGGGGATCAACTCCTTCACCCTGCTCTGCATCCCGGGGTTCATCCTGGCCGGAAACCTGATGAATCGGGGCGGCATCTCCGATCGGATCATCGCCTTCGCCAACATTTTGGTCGGGCCCATCCGAGGCGGACTGGCCCAGGCGAACGTCGTGGCCTCCATGGTCTTCGCCGGAGTCTCCGGCACCGCCGTGGCGGACACCGCCTCCTTGGGCTCCCTGCTCATTCCCGCGATGCACAAGGAGGGCTACGATCTGGAGTTCTCCTGCGCCGTCACCGCGTCGAGCTCCTGCATCGGCCCCATCATCCCCCCCTCCATGCCGATGATCATCGCGGGGACCCTGACGGGGCTCTCGGTCGGAAAACTCTTCCTGGCCGGGGCCGTTCCGGGCATTCTGATGGGGCTTCTGATGATGATCGTGACCGCGGTTCTCTCCGCCAGGCGCGGTTATCCCAAGGGGGAAAGGCCCTCGTGGAGGAAGTTCTGGCACGAGTTCTACGGGGGCATCTGGGCCCTCATGATGATGGTCCTGATCTTCGCCGGCATCCTGAGCGGCTGGTTCAGCCCCACGGAGGCCGCAATCGTGGCCTGCATCTACGCCATGTTCGTCGGATTGTTCGTCTACAAGGACCTCAAGCTTCGGGACCTCCCGCAGGTGCTCAAGGAGTCGGCCATCATGTCCGCGGCCATCATCACCCTGGTGGGACTGGCCAACGTCTTTGCCTGGATCCTGGCGAGCGAGCGCATCCCCCAGACGATCGCCCGAGCCATGATGTCCCTGACGAGCAACAAGTACGTGATCATTCTGCTCGTCAACATCTTCCTGCTCTTCGTGGGCATGTTCATGGAGACGATCGCGGCCCTGATGACGCTCTTCCCCACCCTGCTGGCGGTCCTGACCCAGGTGAGCGTCGACCCCATCCAGTGCGCCATGATCTGCGTCCTGAACCTCATCATCGGCTTGATCACCCCGCCCGTGGGAATCTGTCTCTTCGTGGCCTCCAGCATCGGCAAGATCCCGGTGAACCGGATCGTCTCAGCAAACCTCCCCTATCTTCTGGTCTGCCTTCTGGTGCTGGCCCTGGTCTCCTTCATCCCCGCCGTCTCCACCTGGTTGCCCTCGATGCTGATGTAAGGCTTTTGATGCAAAGCCTCTATCCTATTTTTAGTTTTGGGGGAGCGCCGGATATCCTCGGCCCTCCCCTGCCGACAGGATCCTGTGCCTCAAAGAGCCCGGGGACTACGAGCATCATTCCTCTCCATAAGGGATTCCGAAATCCCGACAGATCCCCTTGGCATAGAGCAGGTGCACCACCGGGACACCCCGTTCGAGATATTCGAAGATCAGCCCCCGTTCATTTCCCTGAGGGACGGATACGGGCCTTTCCAGCAACCCGTACCCCACCTCCAGCACGCGCTCGGACAGCCCCATGCTGGTCCAGGCGCCGCCGCAGTTGACGAAACAGCGGATGGGGCGCGGCGTCTCCCCGAAAATCTCAAGTCGCCTGCGGATCGCCTCGGCAAGGCCGGCCGCTTCAATTTTTTCCTCGCACCGGGAATCCAGCAGGACACGCAAGGTCGGCAGGGGATCCTCCAGCAGAACCTCCCCCATCCGGTCCCAGGCTCCGCCGGGCGCGACGGCCCGCAGGCGTGTCCGCAGCAACCCCGACGCGTTCAGGAGATCCAGCATCACGGGAAACGTGAACTCCGGCTGCGTGCCCCCATACATGGAGGACCCGTAGGAGAAGACAAATTGCACGTGGACGCCCAACGTCTCGGCGGCGCAGAGCGCCGCCAGGCAAAAACCCGGAAAGGACGCGCTGGCATTGACGGCCACCCAGTCCCCGGAGGCGACCCCAGCGCGGCGCAGATATTCCGCCACGGCATCCGCCATCTCGGGCCGGGCCGCGGCCCGCTTGTCGGCCAGCTCCCCCAGACTGGTCGTCAGAGGGGAGAACTCCACGCCGATCAGGCCGCTCCGGCCGGGGTCCGCCTCCGGATCGAACAGGCCGCGCCGCTCCTTCTCCGCACATATCAGCGCCTCGCATTGCCGCATCAGATCGGAGGCCGGACCGCGCTCCAGCGCCCGCGCCGGACCTGTCGCCAGGAAAAGCCCCAGCAGGAAAACAGCTATTTTTCTCACATTCTTGGTCCCCCCGCAAGGACGCTCGGAAATTTCGTCCCCCGCCCCGGCATAAAAGACGGAGCAGCCCGTCGGCTGCTCCGTCTCGGTTGCTGCGCTTACTTCTTCTCCTTGGACTCCCGGCGCGGGGTGTCGTACCCCACCGCCTCGTTCCACCATTCGGGGTACGGCGTGGTCTTGAAGTTCGTGTAGCCCAGCGCGTACTTCGCAAACAGATGATCGCCCAAGGCCAGCCAGCGCTGGTTCCAGTCCACGGCGTGGGCGTAGGCGAAGTCGGTGATGAGGTCGATCGCCTCGTCCTTCTTGCCGTCCTTGAAGAGCTCCGCGGCCTTGTCCTGGATCATCCGCGTCTGAACGTAAAGGGGCATGAGCTTGGCGTCACGAGCCTTATGGATATCCTCGCGGGCGGCCTGATAGCGAAGCCCGGCGATCTCCTGCACGCGGGTGTTGACCCACCAGCCGGACTTGGGGTCGTAGTCGTGGAAGCGGTCCCCGATGGAATAGAGCGGCGGCAGTTTCCTCATGATCGGCCACAGCGGGGTGATGTAGGTCGTGTCCGGGGCGCCGTAGCCGTACCAGCTGATGCCGCGGACCTCCTCGGGAAGGTCGCCGCGGACCTGCGCGATGTGGACGTAGCAGGTACGCATCATGTTGATGGAGCGCTCCCAGCTGGCGTCGGGGTTCTTCTCGCTCTTGTTCGCGTAGCGGATGGGGTTCCCCCAGGGACCGGCCTGGATGCCCTTGCTCAGATCGAAGGAAGTCCCCGCATACCAGTCGCCCTTGATCTCGAAGATGTCCTGGACGCTCAGTTTCTTGTCCGGCTTTATGGACATGGGGTAATCGTACTCGTCCGGCCCGAGCTTGAAGCTCTCCGGTGCGAGCAGGGAGAGGGCGCGCCACTCGCGCCGCGTCGCGTAGAGCTCGGTGTTCGGGGAGTAGACGTCCGCGGGGCTGAAGTCCTTCTCGTTCACGTCCTTCGAGTCGATGAAGCCGTTCTTCACGGCGTACTCGACGAGGTCCGGACAATACATCACGTTTTCCTTGTCCGTCAGATCGAGGTGGCGCAGGCGGGCGCGGTTGGCCGCTACAAACACATGATCGTCGGGCATGCGCCATGCCGCCCAGATCTTGTTGCCATAGAACTCGATGATCCAGACCTCGTTGCCGTCCGTCAGGGGCATGGTCTCGCCGGAATCGAACCAGCCGTGCTTCTCGACCAGTTCGCCCATGATCTTGACGGCCTCGCGCGCCGTCTTGGCTCGCTCCAGCATCACGTCCTGAACGATCCAGGCGTCGATGGAGCCGGTCGCGTCCTTCTCCATGATCTGCTGAACCTTCTTGCTGCGCTCGTCGGTGACCTCCACCCCGTTGGTGGCCTCGCTGATCGCCACCCCCTTCTCGTTCATGAAGGAGTAGCGGGAGAAGAAGTAGCGGTAGGTGTGAGGCACCTGTGGCGTCTCGTCGATCTTCTGGGCATCCCCCTCGTAGCCGTGGGCGTCCTTGACGATATCGCGCATGGAGCCCTCCGGCCAATCGGCCTCGGGTACGATGAACAGACGGGAGTTCGCCGTACGGGAATCGTCGTTGTGCGTGATCATGGCACTGCCGTCCACGGTGGCGTCCTTCCCCACCGCGATGACGGTGCAGGCCAGTGCCGCCGTGGACACCAGGAGAAGGAGCAGAGCGGCAACCGAAAAAACCGACAAAAATCTGGAACCTTTGCGTAGCATACCTTTCCCTCCTTGAATGCTCGGAAATTCTCTTGAACCCAAAAACGACCTGGGGCGCGCATTGCCTGGGGACCGCCGCAACGACCCCCTAAAAGCCGAGAATCAGTTCCAATGTACCCGCTCGGGGTCCGCCTTGGCGGGATCGTGGTAAAAGGCGCCGAGGCCCTTCTCCTTCAGGTCCGTGTAATTCGGGAAGGAGACGCGAAGCTCCTTGGCGGGGTCCGCCGTGAAGTCGTTCATCTGTTTGATCATCGCCAGGGTCCCCGAGAGATGACGGCCGACTCGGTCCCACATGGGGCAGCCGACCGCGATGTCGTAGTCGCAGAACAGAAGTTCGTGCTCCGCCGCAGTCTGCAGGAACTCGTCCTTGCCCTCCATCATGAGCGCCTCGGTAATCCTCCCCGCCACGCGATCGATAAAGGGTTCCGGGGTCTCCATCAGAATGACCAGCGCATTGCTGAAATCGCCCACCTCGCGGTGCGTCAGCCCCCGAAGGCTCTTGGGAGAGGCCTCGCACTTCATGGGAAACTCCGTCGCCGAGAGCTCCATCGCGGCCATCATCGCCATGTCCTGGGAACGGTCATGCGCCACGTAGGTCGCCACGACGGGATACATCAAGGAGGCCTCGTGGGCGTCCACGAACAGGGTGATGTCCTCCTTCCGGGTCAGCTCCATGAAGGCATACGCAAGCTGCTCCGTCAGGCTGCCGTCGGGCCGCCCGGGAAAGGTACGGTTGAGGTTCCGGGCGTCCGTGTAATCCAGGTTCTGGCCCGACGGATAGTGCACGTAGGTGAAGGGGTCCGGCCACTGGTCCAGGGGCGACGAGTTGCGGTCGCCGATCCGGTAGGGTTTCCGGCCGAAGGACGTCTCCACGTGGAGGAACTTGGGATAGGCGTTGCCCAGCATCCCGAGGGTGGAGGCGCTGTAGTTGGCGTGTGGGCAGATGAAGACCCGCCCCTTCTCCACCTTGATGTTCTCCATGATGAGGTAGGCCGACAGGGCCGTGGCCGGCTCGTAGGGATGGGTCCCCCCGAGATAGAGCATCGATCCGCCCGGCACCCCGGAGTCATAGAGGTAGACGGGCGTATCCATGCCGGTCCCCTTCAGGGGCGGAAAATAATCGCTCAGCATGAATTTTCGGGTGAAGGCCTCGGAGACGACCACCGACTCCTTCATGTTCCGCAGCTCCAGGAACTCCCTGCCGCCGAGCCACGCCAGCAGCAACGCGCAACAGAGGAGCACCGTCTGGCGCAGTTTCGCGCCCTTTTCGTAGTTCATCATCGAACGCGTCCTGCCTTCCTACTTGATGTGCAGCGCCCGAAGCAGGAAGGGAATGATCGTGTAGGCGTAGACGATGTCGTACACGATGCTCCTTCTCGTGGAGCGGAAGAACAGGCCGCGAATCAGGACCAGCGCGACGAGCCCCGCCAGCACGAAGTAGATCTGATGGATAACCTCGTTCGAGAGGCGCAGAAATTCTCCCATGTCCTCAGACCTCCTTGAGGATCAGTAAACGATGAGCCAACGGAAATGGTTGGCGTAGACCAGCATGCCTAGGGCCACCAACCCCATGAACAGGGCGGGGATGAGGATGGCGCGCAAAAACGACAGGTAGGAGCCCGCATAGCCCGAGACGTCGATCGCGACGCGTCCGGAGATGCGCGACGGCGGCAGACAGTCGCCCAAGGGATAGATCAGGCTCAGCGCCGTGGCGACGATGGTCACGTTGACCCCGACGGAGTTGAACAGAAAGATCAGGGGCGTCCCCAGGATGATGGCGCTGCTGTAGCTGAGGGACCCCTGGGCCAGCGGAAGCACGATCAAGGCAAAGGCATATATCCAATCGACCGGCAGGGTGACGAAGGTGATGGCGATCAGTCCGCGCACCCCCGTGGAGGTCATGACGTTCACCAGGACCCCTACGCTGATGACCGTCGCCAGAAGCGGGAAGACCTGCTCGGAGGTCTCGATCAGCACCCGATACCAACCGCTTGGCCCCAGACGCCTGGGCGAGAGGAGCATCGCAACGGCCGTGCTGACGAGGAAGATCAGAGGAATTCCCAAGATGGGCATGAAAAACGCCGCGTACTTCGAGAGGATCAAAAGCAGAACGAAGACGGCGAGAGGAGCCGAGATGCGGAAGGCGTTCATCCCCTTGGGTGACTCCGGCAGCGAGGCCAGAATCTCCTCCTTGGGCTGGGGCTTTCCGCCACGCAGCAGATAGAAAACGGTGAAGACGGTGATCAATGCTATCGGAGCCAGAAGCGGCACGTCAAAACCCACGTAGGGCATGTTGGCCTGCGCGCACATCAGCATGACCCACAGGTTGATCGGGGGGGCGACGGCGGCCAGCATCGACGTCACGTAGATGAAGGCGACGATGCGCACGTCTCGGATCCCCATGAAGCGCAGGACCGTCGCGACCATCCCGCCCACGACGAACATGGACACGCTCCCCGCCCCCGTGAGGGCCCCCGGGATCAGCATGATCAGGGCCAGGAGGAAGAAAAGCACCCATTTTCTGTCGTAAAAGCGGTCGACCATCCCGCGAACGAGCGCGTCCATCGCCCCCGTGGCGGAATAGAAGTTGATGAAGATGGAGGCGGTCAAAAAGGTGAAGGCCACGTCGAAGTAGGTGAAGGTCCCCTCGACGAGCAGTCGGACCGGAAATCCCAATCCTCCGACTAGAGCCCCCACCACCGCGGTGACCACCATCGAGAGCTCAGGGGACTTCAGCACCCAGCTCGCCAGCGCAAAGGTCGCGACCATGGCGGCCAGGATAAACGTCGTCTCGGCGTACAAAGGGATGCCCCCGTTTCCTACCGGACGTACATCGCCTTGGCAAAAGCGTTGAGGTCCATGGCGCTGTCCAGGTAGGTGATGGGAATCTTATGCTCCTCGGCGAATTTCGTGAACTTGCCGTCCGCGTCCCCCTCCTTGTTGACGACGATGTGATCCGCCCCCGGCAGAATCGCATCGATGGACCGCTCATCCGCACTGCCGGGCTTGCCGCGTCGG
The DNA here is from genome assembly GCF_003860125.1 of Fretibacterium sp. OH1220_COT-178. NCBI lineage: Bacteria > Thermotogati > Synergistota > Synergistia > Synergistales > Aminobacteriaceae > Fretibacterium > Fretibacterium sp. OH1220_COT-178. Next base: position 14,686 of record NZ_RQYL01000001.1, read on the forward strand.
GCCTTGCCCTCGATATGGGCGGCGATCACCTGGATTTTCAGCTCCTTGGCCTTGGCCATCATGGCGTTCAGCCGCTCGATCTCCTGGTCGATGGTGATGCCGGAGGCACCGAGCCCCTTGGCCGACGAACCGATGACGACGAGCATGGTCTTGAACCCGCCCTTTTCCAGATCCTCCGGCTTGGGCTCCGCATTGTAGGTCATCTCCTTGACCGCCTCGGAACGGGTCACCAAAAGACGCCCCATCTTCCCCCCGGGACCCTGGCCCGCGTTGGTGATCAGCAGCGGCTGCTCGCCCTTCGGAGCCTCCGCTCCGGTCACGGCGGCAAAAGCCAACGAGCCCGCAGCCAAGACCAGCAAAAAGGACAGTACGGCGATTCTCTTCATAAGGAATTCCTCCCGTCAGAATGATGCGGGCCGATGGCCCGACAAGATCGCTCAAAGTTTTCAAGGGGAAAGGTTCCGTCTGAAAACGGGAAGAGACCAAAAGTTCAGCTGCGGAGAAAAAGCAAAAAATAATGCATAAATCCATGCTATCTCCAGCTTCTCCCTTATTTATGATATCACGAAAATCCCTGTCCGAATTGAAAGACTTGCAGTCTGCCCTCCCCCTCGAGGAAGCCCGAACACAAAAGCTCCCCGGTCTATCGCCGGAGAGCTTTGTACAAACTGGACGAAGGAGAGGACACAAGTTCAAAAGAAGCGTCAGTCGTAGTCCAGCGCGCTCTCCTCCCCGTTGAGAACCCGCAGGGCCCCCTCGGCCAAGGCCTGCATCTCGTCCTCGCCGGGATAGCGCAGGATGCGAGCGATAAAGCCGACTCGAGCCGTCAGGGCCTCGCACAACCGATCGCTGTACGCCAAACCGCCCGTCAGGACGATCGCGTCGACGGATCCCTTCAGCACGGCGGAGCAGGCTCCGATCTCCTTGGCGATCTGGAGGCACAGGGCATCGAAGACCAGTACGGCCTTCGCATCTCCGGAGGAGACACGCTTCTCCACCTCCCGGAGGTCGTTGGTCCCCAAATGCGCCACAAGGCCGCCCCTCCCGCAGATCATCCGCTGCACCTCGGTCAGTGTATGCCGGCCGCTGAAACAAAGTGAGGCCAGAGCACCGACCGGAAGGCTTCCCGATCGCTCGGGGGACATGGGCCCCTCGCCATCCAGGGCGTTGTTGACGTCGATCACCCGTCCCTTGAGGTGCGCTCCGACGGAGACCCCGCCGCCCATGTGCGCCACGACCAGATTGCAGTCCGCCAAGGTCTTGCCCAGTTCCGCCGCTGCACGGCGCGCCACGGCCTTCTGGTTCAGGGCGTGAAAGATCGAAATCCTCGGGATCTCGGGAAGCCCGGAGACCCGTGCCTCGTCGGCCAGCTCGTCCACGACGACAGGATCGACGATAAAGGCCGGGACATCGCCGGCGGCCGCTGCAAATCGTACGGCCAGGGCGGCTCCCAGGTTGCTGGCATGAGAGCCGTAGGCCATGCTTTTCAGATCCTGAAGCATCCGAGCCCCCACCCGATAGGTTCCGCCCGGAACCGGCTTGAGGAGGCCTCCGCGCCCCACGACCGCAGAGAAGGAGGACGCCTCGATGCCCTTCTCCTCGAGAATCTGCGCTATGCGTTCATAACGAAATCCCTCTTGCTCCGCCACCGAGGCAAACGGCTCGAGCTCGGAAGCGTCGTAGCGCTGCGTCTCCGTCCAAAGACAACGGGCCCCCTCGAAGAGGGCGATCTTCGTGCTGGTGGAACCGGGATTGATGACAAAAATTTTCATCGCAACCACCCCTTCCGTGAAAAAGGGCCCCGGCGGCGGGGACGGGCAAAACGGATGATGCCGGTCGAGGCCCTTGGTTCGATCAGCCCGCGTGATGGGCCATCATGACGGCTGCGGCGATGGAGAGCATCTTGGCGCGCGGAGAGTCCGCGCGGCTCGTCAGGATGACCGGGGCCGCAGCGCCGACGATGATTCCCGCCGTCTCGTTCTTGGAGAAGTAGACGATCGCCTTCGCCAGCATATTCCCGGCGTCGATGTGCGGGACCAGCAGGACATCCGCATGTCCCGCCACCGGGGAGGAGATCTTCTTGATCTTCGCCGCCTCCTCGTTGATGGCGTTGTCCAGGGCCAGGGGACCGTCCACGACGCAGTTCCTGATCTGCCCGCGCTGGTTCATCTGAACGAGGGCACAGGCATCCAGCGTGCAGGGCATGTCCGGATTGACCATCTCGACCGCCGCAAGACAGGCGACCTTCGGGCACTCGACGCCCAGGGCCCGGGCGAAGTTCACGGTGTTCTGCAGGATGTCGGCCTTCTGCTTCAGATCGGGGTAGGTGTTGAACGCCGCATCGGCGATGAAGAGGATGCGGTCGTATCCCTCGATCTGATGGAAGTAGCAGTGGGAGATGACCTTGCCGCTCCGGAGCCCGACCTCCTTGTTCAGCATCCCGCGCAGAAAATGGTCGGTGTGCAGCTGCCCCTTCATGTAGATGTCCGCGCGTTTGGAGGAGACCTCCGCCACGGCGACCAGGCCGCATTTGGCCTCGCTCCTCTCGTCGATGACCGTGTAGTCCTTCTCCGAAGCTCCGGCCTGAGCGATGCAGGCCTTGACCTTATCCACGTTTCCGACCAGGGTCGCATCGACGAGCCCGGCCTTCCGGGCCTCCTCGATGGCGGATATCAGGCCCGCATCCTCCGCCATGGCGACGGAAATGCGCTTTCTTCCCTTGCTCGCGCAGAGCTTCTTGGCCTCCTCGATCATCTGAGACAACGAACGAATTTGTTCCATAGCCGAAAAACCTCCCAGTTTTGTGATAGTTTGAAGCCTTTATGCGGCCGGGCCCGGCCGACGCGCAATCCCCTTTAACGGATGACGCTCGACGCGTAGTCCCGCGCCGTTTCCTCGCCCCTCAGGACCCGAAGTCCTCCCTGAGCCAGAGCCAGAAGCTCGTCCTCCCCAGGATAGACCAGGCAGGGGGCGATCCATTGCACCCGTTCCTGGAGCATTCGGATGAAGCCGCCATCGTTAGCGATCCCGCCCGTAAAAACGATGGCGTCAACGGATTCCCCGATCGAGACGGCCTGCGCCCCGATCTCCTTGGCAATCTGCCAGACCATCGCCCTGCGGTACAACGCAGCCTCTTCGTCCCCCGCCTCGACGCGTCGGTTGACCTCCAGCATGTCGTTCGTCCCAACGTAGGCGCGGAGCCCTCCACCGGAGGTCAGCTTGCGGCGAACCTCCCCCTCGCTGTAGCGCCCGCTGAAGCAGAGCCGCACGAAATCCCCCACCGGCAGCCCCCCGACGCGATCCAGCGAAAAGGGCCCCCACTCGTTGGCACTGTTCACATCGACGGCACGTCCCTTGCGGTGGGCCACCACGCTCACTCCGCCTCCGAGGTGAGCCACCACGCAGTTGACGGCATCCCAAGGCCTTCCGAGCTCGCGCGCCGCACGCCGGACCATCGCCTTGACGTTGAGCGCATGTAGAAAGGAGGGCTTGACCAGCTCGGGAAGCCCGGTCACCTTCGCCTCGGGCATCATCTCGTCGACGGAGACGGGGTCGACGATGAAGGCGGGGGCGCCCCACGACTCGGCCAGGGCAAAGGCAAGGACGCCCCCGAGGTTCGAGGGATGATCCCAAGGTCGGCCAAGCCTCAGACGCTGGACCAGGGAAGGGTCGACCCGATAAGTTCCCCCGGGCACGGGATCGATGATCCCCCCGCGCCCCACCACCGCGTCCAGGTGAACGTCCTCTCCATCGTGGGCGGCGAGGGCCGAACGGATGTGTTGCATGCGAAAATCGAACTGGTCCGCGACCGCGCCAAAAATCGCCAGCTCCTCCATGGAATGCCGCAGCGTGTCCTTCCACACGCACACCTCCCCCTCGAATCGGGCCAGCTTAGTGCTGGTGGAACCGGGGTTGATCGTCAAAATGGAGAACGTCATCGGGACCTCTCCCTCCCTGATTTTTGTCGGCCACTCATTTTACGGTCACGTCCACGGCCCGGGCGCATCGAAGTCATTCCAGCCATCTCCGGATATGACCGAGGTAGAGCTCGGATAGCCGCGCGGTTATCGGGCCCGGGCGGCCGTCACCGATTATCCGATCCCCTATCTGCGACACGGGAAGGACCTTCTTCACGCTTCCGGTGAGGAAGGCCTCCGCAGCCCCGGCCAGCTCCCCGAGCGTGGGGCAGCGCTCCTCCACCGGTATGCCCTCCCCGCGTGCGATCTCCAGGATGGCCCTGCGCGTCGTGCCCCCGAGGACCCGCGACAACGGCGCCGTGATCAGAACTCCGTCCCGTACAAGAAAGAACGAGCTGTGCCCTCCCTCGGTGATCTCGCCCCCCGGACAGTAGAGCACCTCGAATGCGTCGGGACGGGACAGGGCATAGGTCGCCCTGTAGTCCACGCTTTTGACCTCCGGATTATCGCGCCCCGCATCGACCGGCTCGAGCACGACACCCCTCCCGTAGAGCTCGGGCGACGGGAGGCTCAGCCTCTCGAAGACGGCAAAAAAACGAGGGGACACGAACCCTCTCCCGGGCTCGAAGATATCGCCCCCGGAGAGATAGACCTTGATCTGCACCTCCATGTCCAGGCGGGCGATCCCCTCCCGCACGACCTCCCGCATCGCCTCGAGGGACAGGACCGGACGGATCCGGTACCGCTCGGCCCCCGCCAGAAGGCGCTCCAGGTGCGGCGTCAGCATCAGGGGCCTCCTCTCATACGTCCCAATCGTCTCGAAGACCCCAACGCCCCTTTGGATCATCAGATCGCTGACGGGCAACACGGCCGCCTCGGGCGGAACGAAGCGCCCGTCGATATAACACAACTCCATCACGAAAGCCCCCGAACTCGAAGAGATGGGCATCGATGGACGCCCTTGAAATACCTTGAAACGAGGATGTTCTATCCTTACAAGCGCACCCTCCGCGGCACCGCCGCCCCGTGCGTCATCGCTCCGAGGCCAGGGGCAAATCCCGGGGGCGCTCGAAAGGATCCTCGTCCGTATCCTGACCGAAGGATGCCGGAGTTTCCGGAAAAGCCAGGATGGACAGGGTCAGGCCGATCCGGTCCTCCGCCCCGGAGGTGCGGTCGTCCACGTAGTGCAGTTCCCATTTCATACAGTCGGTGATCCACTGCAGGGCGTAAAAGACCTCGTCGACCTCGGACTGCTGGAGGTCGTAGCTGCCGCGGACCAGTCCGAACATCTCCCGTCCCAGGGGGAAGCGCAGTTTCTGGCGAATTTTCTCCGCCTCTCGATATCGATCCCAGAGCATGGCCCCCTCCCCCCAGACGTGACGACGCTCGTATGCCGTGGCGAGCTCGAGGCCTCCCAATCGATAGCGCAGCCCCATCAGGCTCCAAAGGATCTGCTGATCCGCTCCGTCCTTGTCGTAAAACCAGGCTTCGCCCCATGATTTCGAAAAAAGTTCCACCTCGGTCCCCAGGGCTTTTTCGAAATAACTGCGAAACCCCGCCCCGTAGCGCGAGGTCGTGTCCCCTCTGTAGCCGGCGGTCTCCTCACGATAGGTGCCCCATGAGGCCGAGAGCGACAGCCAGGACTCGGGGGACGTACGGAACCAGGGCGAACGCACCTGCAGCTCCGCCCGTCGGTCGAGCCGTCCCTCGTATTGGTGGGCCGAATCCTTCTGGTCCTTGACGTACTCGCTCTTGGTCCAATTCAGGGCCGCAAACCACCCCGCCCGCTCGAAGAGCAGGGAGGCGTAAGGGTGCCAGATCGTCTCGTCCCAGAGCTCGTCCCAGGAATAGGCGACGCCGCCCTTGATGGAAAAGCCGCCGCCGAAGGACTGCTCGGCCTCGATCATCCATTCGGTACCGATGTCGCTCCACAGGGCCACACCAAGGGACAGGGCCCCCGTGTCCCAGGCCAGCGCTCCCGTGATTCCCCCCCCGGTTCCCCGAGTCCGGCTGCTTTGCAGGTAGGGCATCACCGAATACTTCAGAGCCCTGCGTTCGATCTGGACCACATAGTCCATGGGCGAGGTGAAAAGGTAGGTATCCCCCAGGTAGATCCGCGGACGTTTTGCCGTAACCTTCCGTCCGGGGACGAAGGAGATGCTCTTGGACTCGAGCCGATAATGGGGATGGTCCAGCGCGCAGGTCGTCAGAACGACGTCGTGCCATTCCGCGACGTAGTCATCCGGACGCCCGGGACGTCCTCGGACCATCCCCCTCTCGACCGCCAGATCCCAGGGGAAAACTTCGATCTCTCCCCCATACACGTAGAGGGTCCCCGCCCCCACGGGAAGGTTTGCCCGGGCCCCGGACAGGATCCCCTCCTTCGTCGCCAGGTCGTAGTCGAGCCGGTCGCCAGCGAGGGACTTGTCCCCCGCCTGCAGGACCACCTTCTCGCCCGGAAGAGGCATGGCTCGGACCTTCTGGGTCTGAGCATCGTAGTCGATGCGTTCGGCCCGTATGGTCGCTCCCTGATAGAGCAGGACGGCCCTGCCCTCGGCCCTCGCCTGCCCCGACTCGTCGTCGTAGGAGACCCTGTCCGCGTTCAGCACGACCTTAGCGGGCTCGTCGGCGAAGAGCGGACCGCCCCCGCACAGGACGGCAACCAGAATCCAGCCCACGAACCACGGGCTCCGAGCCCTGGGGGCACCGGAGAGGGACGGCAGGGCTACCTCAAAGGTTTCGTCCATGTAACCGAACCTCCTTTTTCCAAAAGCACGACACCGCTCTCGTCCATGCTGGCCTCCGGCGTTCTCAGAACGAACTCGTCATCGTAAAGGGTCAATCCCAAGGGAAACCGGAACTCGTTGCGCGCCTCACGCCACTCGAGCTCCGGGCTTTCCAGATTCAGCACCCGATCGGGCGTCTCGAGCGTGCCCAACAGCCCCCTCAGCACAGCCGCCCTCTCGTCGTTCGAGTAAACCCCGTACGAGCCGAAGAAATACCATTCCCCGCCGGACGCGAGCCGACGCCGTATGTCTATCGACCGCACGGAAACCCCCTCGCCCAACTTCTCGGCAAAAGGAAGGCGGACACGCCAGGCATCCCCCGAGATCTCGCGGTCGAACTCCAGGTTTTCGATGACGATGCCGGGCATGCGCAGCAAGCCCTCCCGGAGAAGGTCGACGTCGAGACGTATGTCGCGCATCACGTAGCGCACCAGAACCGCTACGCCCAGGCAGGCCATCAGGAGCCACAGGCCCCCTCTGCGCATCCTCATCCCCCTCGTTCTCCAAGGGCTCCAATCAAGCCGCGGACTACCATACGACCTTCCAGGAGGACTCCTCCCGGACGATACCGAGGGTACGAACGACCAGGGAGCGGAACATCAGAAAGCGCCGGTCCGCAATCACCTTGGCCCGTTCTTCCCCGAGCCAGTCGATCCTGTACCCACTCTTCAGCCCTGCCCGAAAGTCAGCGGCCTTGGAAATTTCCTTTGCGAAGTTCTCCTGTGACAGAGCCCTCCGTGATGAGGCGGCGAGCATCGCGTACATCTCGTCCGGCCGGTTGTCCGACCACAGGGCCAGGAAGCGCCGCAGCACCTGCTCCCGGCTCACATAGGCGTTGTCCACGTTTTTGGGCGGCGTTTCCTCCCTCACATCGGGAGAGGACGCACCCCGCTCCCGCACCGATTCCACGAAGGCAGCCATGTCCCCGGAATCCTCCGAGAGAAGCGGCGGAATGGGACGGGGCGCGACGGGCGGCGGGGGCGGCGTCACGACCGGGGGCGCAACCGGTGTGGGCCTCTGGGGGACGGACCGGGAGAGGCCCCGCTTTTTGGGGGACTTCTTCGGCAGCTCGACGACCACGACCCCCGGGTCCTCCTGCGTCGGAGACTCCGCGTTCCACGTCTCCGAGCCCCGCGCCCGAGCGAAGGAGAACAGGCGTTCGTCGTGAACGCCCATTCCCCTCACGGCAACGGCAAAGTCCGCATCCACCTGTTTCGGGAAAAAGACCAGGCCCTGGACGACGCCGTTCACGGCCTGATCCAGCTGCGAGTCGTAGCGGACGGGACGAAGGCGCTCGCCCGAAGAGGTGACCAGGAGGACGTTGTCGGAGACAGGCGCGAGGCTGACCGGCCTGGGTCCAAAGGAGTAGACCGTCAAAAGGAAGGGCTCCGCCTTTCCCATTCTGAGTTCCGAGACGAAGGTATCGCGATACGCCCGCCGCTCGGACTCGGACATCCCGACCCGCAGCGCCTCGGCGTCGACCCAGGGATCGACGAGCTCCTCCGGATAATGCACGATCCAGACGAAACAGTCCCTGCCCCAGTGGGTCACCGTCCAGCGCTCCAAGATCCTTATCGTGTCGTCGAAAGGATTGGCCACGGCCGCATCGCAACGATCTCCTCCCGCTTCAGAGACGATCCAGAACGACAGCAATCCCAGACACGCCCACTTGAAAGGGACACGCAAAAAAGCCCCGCCTCTTCGAATTCCGGACACTCCGCCACCTCCCTTCATGAGTCGCGACCAAACGCCCCGCCCCGGAGGCGGCGGCACGGGGGGATTTCAGGCTTTGAAGGACGTCAGTTGATCTTCTGCTCGGGAGGAAGCTCAAAGGCGTCCCCCTCGGAGGAGGGCTGTGCGGAAGGACGCTTTTTGATGATGATATCCCTCTCGGAGTCGGCCGAGGGCGTGCTTGCCCCTCCGGCAGGTTGCCCTACGCTCTGTCGGATGACCGCGCTCGGATCGACGCGCAGGCTCTCCGGGACGACATAGGCGGAGACTGTGACGTCATCGGAGGTCTGGACGAAAGTGAGGGTCCCCTCCGGGATACGAATGGAGTTGCCCCGGATGAAAAGGCCGCCGATGAGACCGACGGGGCCCAACAGCGCCGCTCCGGCAAGGCTTGCCGCTCCGGCCCCTATGATGGCGCCCTCTCCCTTGTCCCCGCTCTTCTGAGCGGCCTCGACCGCCTTTTTGGACGCCTCTCCCGTGGTCACCCTGGGACGCTGCGGTCCCAGAGGCAGCAAGGAGTTGAAGGTCAGCCGAACCTCTCCCGGAACGCCGAAGGCCCTCGGCTTCTTGACCTCCCGCACCTCGGTCTCGACCAGCGAACCGCGCGGAGCGACCAGGCAATCCTCCACGAAGAGGTCGTCGGTCAGCGCAAGACGAACGAGGTCCCCCTTCCGGTTTTTGGCGGGGCTCAATTCCTCCATGAAGCGCACCTTCAGGACCGTCGCTGCGGGCAGGGTAACGCTGCGGAAGGTCACCGGATCCGATACCAGCGTGGCCAGAATCCGCTCGACACGCATCGCGACGGGCTTGCCGTACTGGAGATCCCCATCCATATCCGTCTCCAGAGTCTCAAGACGCCTCAGCGCGGACCTGGATCCGTGGATCCTCTTGCCGACGATCCACTCGGCAACGCCGAGCTTGAAAATCATGGAGGGCTGTTCCTCGGTCCCGACCTCCAAAAAGTTGAGAATCGCCGAATGGCGCTCCGCGATGCTGCCGGGCAGGCTGCGCCCGAAGAGCTCCCTCTCGATCCCGTTCAGCCGCTCGATCAGCCCGCCCTTGCTCGGTTCTCCATAAACAAGCGTCTCGATCCGCTCCATCATCAGGCTGGAGGAACTCTTTTCATCGTCCGCGGGAGCCGCGACCGCACAGGAAGCGATCGACAGGCACAACAGCGCCGCCCCCAAAAGTAACCCGCCCCAAAACTTTCTGTTCAAAACGTTACCTCCTCTTCTCAAGAAAGACTCGACGACGGCGAAGTCCTCTTCAAAACCTTCGAAACGCCTACCCCCTGTCGTTCCGGAAGCGCCGCGCAGCGCCGATGAAACCGGAGAAAAGCGGATGGGGGCGCGTCGGCCGGGACTTCAGCTCGCCATGGAACTGTCCCCCGAGGTACCAGGGATGCTCCGGCAGTTCGACGATCTCCACAAGCTCCCCATCGGGACACACCCCGGAGATCTTGAGCCCTCCCCTCTCCAGGCTCTCCCGATACGCATTGTTGAATTCGTAGCGATGACGATGGCGTTCGCTGATTTGAAGGGAGCCGTAGGAGCGTTCCGCCAAGGTCCCGGGCACGACATCGCAGGGATAGGCCCCCAAACGCATCGTTCCTCCCATTTTATCAATATGGGCCTGTTCCTGCATCAAATGAATGACGGGATGGGGACTCGAGGGGTCCATCTCTTCGCTGTGCGCCCCGGCCAGGCCGCAGACGTTACGGGCATACTCCACGACCATCATCTGCATGCCCAGACAAATTCCCAAAAGCGGCACGCCCTCCTCCCGGGCATAGCGGATCGCATCGATCATTCCCTCGACCCCTCTCGAACCGAACCCGCCGGGAATCAGAATTCCGTCGGCCCCTCTCAGGATCTCGGCTGCCCCGGAGGACTCAAGCTCCGCCGACTCCACGGCGCGGACCCGGACCTTTACGTTATGGCGCACTCCGGCATGGTAGAGAGCTTCCACGACACTCAGATAAGCGTCCTTGTGCTGCACGTATTTCCCGACCAGCGCAATCTCCACCCAATCCGGAGCATCCATGAAACCGTCCACCACACGGCGCCAGTCCGACAGGTCCGGCTCCTTGCCGCAGGGCAGCCCGAGGCAGCGGAGAATCAAAGAATCCAGCCCCTGACGATGAAGACTGAAGGGGACATTGTAGATCGTCGGCTCGTCCTGGACCTCGATCACCGCTTCCGGGGGAACCGTGCAGAACAAGGCGATCTTGTTCTTCATCTCCTGGTCCATGGCATGGCTCGTGCGACAGACCAGAATGTTCGGGAGAATGCCGATCCGGCGGAGCTCCTGGACACTGTGCTGAGTGGGCTTCGTCTTGAGCTCCTTGGCCGCCTCCAGCCAGGGGATGAGCGTCACATGGCAGTAGACCACGTTCTCACGCCCGACTCGGTCCGCCATCTGACGAATGGCCTCCAGGAAGGGCTGCCCCTCGATATCGCCCACGGTCCCCCCGATCTCCACGATCAACACGTCCAAGCCCTCGCTCGCCCGAACCAGGCGTTCCTGGATGTCGTTGGTGATGTGGGGAATCACCTGAACCGTTCCGCCCAGATAAGCTCCCCGTCGTTCCTTTTCGATGACGTTCAAATAAATTTTACCGGTCGTGATGCTGTTCTGCTCGCTCAGTGTCTCGTCGATGAAACGCTCGTAATGCCCCAGGTCGAGGTCCGTCTCCGCCCCATCGTCGGTGACGAAGACTTCGCCGTGCTGAAAAGGGTTCATCGTTCCCGCGTCAACATTAAGATAGGGATCCACCTTGATGATCGAGACCCTGAAGCCCCTCTTCTTGAGCAAAGTCCCCACGGACCCCGCCGTGATTCCTTTGCCCAGCGAGGAGACCACTCCTCCCGTTATGAAAACGTACTTCGCCATTGTCCGTCTACCTCCCCGACCATCAGGTCAGAACGCTAAAAAATCGATACGCTCAAACAAAAAACGGGACCAGAAAAAAAAAACTTCTGGTCCCTGCACGGTTTCTCGAAGAATATGCTGTGTCGGTTATTTAAGGTACTGCAACGGATTGACCGGGCTGTTCCCCTTACGGACCTCGAAATGGAGGTGTGGTCCGGTGGATCTGCCGGTCGTTCCCACCCTGGCGACGTTCTGCCCCTGGCTCACTTTCGCCCCCTGTCCCACCAGAAGCGTGCTGCAATGGGCATAGAACGTCGAATGCCCTCCCGCATGTTCCACGACGACGACCTTGCCATAGCCGCCCATCCAGCCCGAATAAGCCACACGCCCATCGCGGGCTGCCCTGATGAGCATTCCCCGATCCGCCTTGATATCGATTCCGGTGTGGAAGTCCCGACGCCGAGTGACCGGGTGCCGCCTCCAGCCGAAGGGACTGTTGATGCGCCCCATCACGGGCCATCGATAGGACCGGACACCCTTTTGAACGTCCCTCCCCTTGGACGGAGGGCTCTTGGCTTTCTTGCCCTCCGACTTGACCTCGGCGACGGCCTCGGGACGGGCGCCGGGGAGGAAGATTTCATCGCCGGGCTTCAGGGAGACGAGGTCCACCGTCGGGTTGACCTTGCGCGTCCGCTCGAGGTCGACCTGGTAGCGCTTGCAGACCTGCTCGATCTTCTCTCCCTTGCGCAGCGTGTAGAAGATTCCGTCCTGATTGGGTATGCGCAAGACCGCACCGGGCCGCAGGGTCGCGGAACTCTTGAAGGTATTGCTCCCCACCAGGGTATCGAGCTCGATGCTCTGGGCATTGGCGATGGACCAGAGGCTGTCGCCCTGGACCACGACATAGGCCAGGACTTTGAGGGGCTTGGATTCCTCGCGCAGAGAAGCGACCCGAATCTGCCGGGTACGGACCTCCTCCAGCGTGTTCTCCACCTCTTCCGGATTGTTGGGGATCAGGAGAATCTGATTTGTGGCCAGGCGATTGGCATCCTTCAGGCCGTTGGCCCTGAGAATATCCTGAGCGGTCACCCCGCCATGGCGAAGGGCGATGTCCGAAAGGGTCTCGCCGGATTTTACGACATGCTCCTTCCAGCTCGAACCGACATCCGTCAAACGGATTCCCGCCTCCGGCAGCTCCATGTCCGACATGTCCTCCATGCCGTCATCGGGAAGCCGTGTCCCGTCATCCTCCGTACTGAGCACGATGGACTCGAAATCGGAAAGATCCTTGGGCAAAGGACCAAAATCCTCAGCCACGTCCTCCACAGGGAGCGGCAGGGGCAAATTGGCCACCCGAGCCTCGGGAAGCTTCAGCTCCAGCTCCCGAGGAAGGGAATCGTCCGTCGGCCGGGAAGGGCGCTGCCCGGTTATGCCCAGGGTCAGGCTCTCCGGCACGGGCTCCTGAGGCCGGGGCGGAACGGGCTCCCCGCCCTCGGAATAATCGCTCATATCGACGGAGACAAACCCTTCCAACGAGACAAGGGGAGCCTCACGGTTTTCCATAAGGCTCCCCCAGGCGACTCCCGAAAATCGTCCCCATGCCGAAAACATCAGAAAAGCAGCCAAGCCCATCGTGCAACACACGACGGCACAAAACCCCCAACTGAAACCCGATCCCTTCCTACTCCGGGAGACGGCTTTTCGACCCTCTTTTTTGCGATCGAACGCTTTCAACAAACATTCCTCCCGATTCCGCCGAAACGAAACTCAGACAGAAAAACCGACCGCTCCGGCATGGTCAATCCTCCATGCATACCCAAACGAACGAAGAACACCGCCCCTGGCTCCCCTCGGCCCGGGAAGCGGTTTTCCTTGTTTGAAGGCATGAAAAGCTCAGTTGAAACAGACCTTCGGTCTTTTTCCCACGAGAAAAGCGGAGGGGAAATCAACCTCGCTGAGCATTATAGCACATCCTCACAGCAGGCCTGAGCAGCAGAAAATGCGTTTTTCCGCTTTCTCCTAGAGGAGCTTGATCGACATCAGGAACTCGCGATTGTTGCGCGTCTGGCGCAGCTTGTCGAGAATCAGGTTCAGCGCTCCCGCCTCGTCGACGCTTACGATGCGCTTCCGAAGGACCCAGAGCCTGGCCAGTTCGTCCTCCGGAATCAGGAGCTCCTCACGCCTGGTCCCCGAGCGCGTGATGTCGATGGCCGGAAAGATGCGCTGCTCCGCCAACTTCCGGGAAAGATGCAGCTCCATGTTCCCCGTTCCCTTGAACTCCTCGTAGATGACGTCGTCCATGCGGCTCCCGGTATCCGTCAAAGCCGTTCCGATGATCGTCAGGCTCCCCCCCTCCTCGAAATTGCGGGCTGCGCCGAAAAACCGCTTGGGAAAATAGAGTCCCGAGGGGTCGAGCCCTCCCGAAAGGGTACGCCCCGAGGGGGGAACGGTGAGATTGGACGCCCGGGCCAGACGAGTGATCGAATCGAGCAGGATCACCACATCCCGCTTGGCCTCCGCCAGACGCTTGGCCTTCTCCAACGCCAGATTGGCCACTCGGATGTGCTCGTCCGCAGGGCGGTCGAACGTCGAGGCGATGACCTCCCCGTCCACGGAACGGGATATGTCCGTTACCTCCTCGGGCCGCTCGTCGATCAGGAGCGCCATCAAGATGACATCCGGATAGTTCGAGGAGATCGCCTTGGCGATGCGCTTCAGCAGCGTCGTCTTCCCGGCCTTCGGGGGAGAGACGATCAGGGCCCTCTGTCCCATGCCTATGGGCGCAAACATGTCGACCAAACGCGTCGCCCAGTCGCCCGGGCCGGTCTCCAAGTTGATGCGGACATTGGGAAAAATGGGGGTCAATTGACCGAACTGAGGACGCCGTCTGGAATGTTCGGGGTCGGAAAAATTGACGGTCTCCACCCTCAAAAGCGCCTCGTAATGCTCCAGTTCGCGCGGGGGGCGGATCAGTCCCCAGATCACGTCCCCGTTCCTCAGGCCAAACCGGCGTATCTGCGATACCGACAGATAGACGTCGTTGTCCGTGGGCAGCATGCCCTTGGGTCTCAGGAAGCCGAACCCCTCGGGCAGGATCTCGAGCGTTCCTCCTCCGAACCGATAGTTCATGCTCTCCGCCTGCGCCCTCAGGATGGCGATGATCAGATCGTCCTTCCGCAGAGTCGATGCTCCGGCAGCATTCAGCTCCCGGCCAATCCTGCGGAGATCCGCCAGGGTCTGGGACGCGAGATAACCATAGGTGTGCTTGGGCTTAGGATGAGAGGGGGATTCAACTGGGCTCGGGGCGGGAGCCTCGAAAATGGCGGGCTCCTTCACGGAAGGCTCGACAGCGGCCGACTCGGTCTCGTATCCGCGATCGGGAGGCAATGGGGAGCTCTCCGCCGTCCGCGTCTTATCGACCGCCTCGGAGTCGGTGACGGCCTTCGCCTCCGCCTCGGGCGGAGCGGCTTTTCGGGGCCGACCGCGCGGCCGGATCGCCTTTTTGCCCGACTCCTCGGCTGCAGGAATCGCGGAGGGCTCGGGCACCTCTCGGACCGAAGCCGCACTTTCCGGCTCCGCGTTCAGGTCGTGCGCCTTGCTCGCGGCCGGGCGCCCCCGCTTTTTGGGGGCCGCCCCCTCCTTCAGCTGCCTCACCATGGAACGCCTGGCCCCTGTTCGTCATACATCATGATCGATCACCTCGAACACACATTTTCTTGAAAAACTCCAACGATTACGATAATCCCCAATCCGCCGTGCAGGAGGCATCCGGACGCGAAACTTCCGGTCTTCCGCACGCTTTGCGCCCCCTCCTCGCGCTCACTCCGGTTTCATGAAAGGAAAGAACCCCGAGCCGCACCAACCCACGAGCGACGACAAAAAAGCGGAAAATTTAGAAAGGGGATGCCACGGGCAAAACCACTCCGATGCGAAGCAACATGTCGCCCACCCTCCGAAAGGGGCGCACACGGACTCAATAGATCTCGAAATGGAACTCCGGTATCGCCTCGGAACGGTACTGGAGGCCGACGGTATAGCCTCCCCGCGGCAGAGGCACGCCGCTCTCCTGAAGCAGGCAATACATCCTGGACCCCGAGGGAGCCGGCAAAGGGTAGGTCTCCGCCTGAACGACCCTGTCCCCCCAACGCCAAACGACCTGAATTTCGCTGCCCTGGTCGGCGCGGTCGTAGTCGAAACGCAGACAGACCTGCCTTGCCCCGTAGGGGAAACGGGATATCGTTCCCGTCAGGAACCTCCTATCCTGCAAATCGACGTTGACCGTCACGTTGGATACCTGGAAGTTCTCGCCGAGCCTGACGCTGTTCCGCCTGACGATCAGAAATGAAAGCAGAAGCAGCACCAGGGTGAAAAGAACGGGAAGCAGCAAGAAGGGCTTGTGCTTTTTCAACATGATGCCGACTCAGGAGAAAATGAGCCCTGTTCCTCGTACCATCCCCGGATTTGTGACGCAACCGAGGTCAGGTCGCCGAGAGAAAAACCGTCTACGGAGAGGCCGGCGACGCCCAAAACGCCGTCCACCGCCCCCTCCTCCCGGAGCGCCGAAAGCATCCGCTCCTCCTCGCCGTCGCGCAGACCCAGCCAGCGGCCGGAGCGGACCGATAAAAGCGCCGAAAGGGCATATCCCCCCCAATTGGAGACATCCACGGGAAGGCATACCGTCGCGGGAACGAGGGAAAGAAACGGAGCATAATCGGGCAGAAGTCCCGACAGAGGCTCGTACAAGGCCCCCATCCCGGCTTCGTTGCCGCCGTCTCCGATCCCCAGGACCGGAATCCCCGCCCCCAGCGCTACGAAAGCCAGATCGTCCAAGGGGACGATGTCAGAGCTGATATCCTCGCCCCTCATGTTGTAGTGGCGCCCGTCCTTGGCCTTCCCCGGCCGCTCCAGAAAGACCAGGAGGTCCGTATTCGCGACCGACGAAAAGTCCGGCTCCGCAAGGCAGAGGGCGGACGGCCCATCGACGCTTTTCGAGCAGGCGAGCAGGGCGGGGAAATTGCGCTCGTCCGTCACCAGAAAAACCCTCTTGCCCAGAAGTTCGAGAGCTCTCCCAAGAATGACGGCCCCAAGGGGCCCATCCGTCTCGGGAGCCCCGGCGGATGGGATGAAGAACCCCGTGACAATGGCGACGTCGTCTGCATCCGAACAGAGGGCCAACGCCCTCTCCCAGAGCGACGGACTGCAGAGCAGGGACGCACCTCGCCCTCCCCGGTCGGAGGCGACGATGCGCTGCAACGCAACTAGGTTCGCCCCCGGGAGCAGCGGGCTGGATGAATGGGCAAGCGAACGAGGAGACATCTCGACCCTGCGGAAAAGCGTCAGTTCAGTTTGTCGACCAACCCCAAAAGCTCCGGGCTGAGGGTCTTGTGTTCGCTCCAGGAACGCTCCAGATCGCTCAGAACCATGCGATGATTCACGTTCCCCACCATGTAGCCCGACTTCCCGATCAACAAGGATTCGGTGGCGTAAGCCCCCATCCGGGAGGCCAAAAGCACGTCGAAGGAGGTGGGGCTCCCCCCCCTCTGGATATACCCCAAAACGGTCACACGGGCGTCATAGCCCCCCGTGTCGTGGAGCTTGTTCCGCATCTCGCTGGCGGACATCACGCCCTCGGCCAGGATGATGAGCGTATGGCTCTTCCGTTTCTCGTGAGAGAGCCGAAGTCGCTGGCAGAGGTTTCCGATGCTCAGGGGAAGCTCGGGCACGACCACGTACTCCGCCCCCGAAGCCACGGCAATCTCGAGCGCCAGGAACCCGGCGTTTCGCCCCATCACCTCGACGATGAACAGACGGTCGTGACTGGAGGCCGTATCGCGGAGCCGAATGACGGCCTCGAGCGCCGTGTTGACCGCGGTATCGAAACCGATCGTCTCATCCGTCCCGGCCACGTCGTTGTCGATGGTCCCGGGAATGCCGATGACCGGCATTCCCATGTCGTGCAGCGCCTTGGCTCCATGAAAGGAACCGTCGCCCCCGATCACGACCAAGCCGTCAATCCCGGCCTCCCGCATTCTGGCCATGGCCTCGGCCCGCCCCTCGGGCTTCATGAACCTCTCGCTGCGGGCCGTCTTGAGAATCGTCCCTCCGCGATGGATGATCCCCCCGACCGAGGAGCGGGATAGAGGCAGAAAATCCCCCTCTATCAATCCCTCATAGCCCCTCATGACGCCGACGCACTCCTTGTCGTTGAAGAAACAGGTGCGGGCCACCGCACGAATGGCCGCGTTCATGCCGGGAGAATCCCCTCCGCTGGTCAGTACGGCGATGCGCTTCACGTCAGCCTCTCCCTTCCAGAGCCTCAAGCGAGCTCTCAGCCATCAGCGAGCCTGCAGCTCGTCTATGCGGGCGCCAACCTCACCGAGCTCCTTATCGAGAGCGTCGATCTGCGTCTGAAGTTCCTGCCGGTCGGCGTTCAGTTTTTCCATACGCTTGATCAAACGGTCGAGCTCGAGGCGATCCATGGCCTTGCCGGTCCCAAGAGCATCCGGATTGTCCTTCGAGATATCCCAGACCCAGAGGACGTCCCCCCTGGCTGTGGTCGCCTGGCTTACGGAACCGCTGAGTGAGAGGCGGATGTCCTTGGCCCCCTCCAGGATGTCCTTGCCCGTCTTGGGATCGTAACGCGGGAAGGAGACCATCCCATCCCGCCTTCCGGAGATCTTGAAATTGAAACGCTTGTCATAATCGGAGGGGCTGTAGCGCTTCTTTCCGATGAAGAGCGTCAGGTGCCGGTCGAACGGCTGAGCGTACATGGGCACCCCCGTCACGTTGAGATCCAGGTGAAAGGCGATGGATTCGTGCAGATTCAGGGTCTTCAGCAAGGTGTACTTGTAGTTCTCCATCTCGTCCTTCGTCCAGAGGTTTTTTTCCGCCTCCGAACGAACCAGGGCCTCGATGTATTCCGCCGAATAGTAGGTGACCTTCAGGTCCACCGTCTGCAGCCCGGTCTTCTCTGAAAACGAATTGGTCCGCGTCCATTTCTTCAGTATGGCGTCGTTGTCTACGGCCCAGGCGGACAGGGCCACGAGACAAAAGGCCAGTGCCGCCCCCCAAATTTTTCTCGTAAAAAAAGTCCTGATGTGCATCTGTACATTCCTTTCCCGGCTCAGGGCCGCGCCCGCGAGGTTTTCCGCGACACGAGACTCTAAAATTCGACGTCCCCGTGTGATTATACAACAGGAGACGAGGAAACAAACGAGTCCGACACCTACTGGCGCCCTTCGGCTACCCCGCCCGCAGGCGATAGACCATCGCCAGAATCTCCGCGACGCCCCGATAAAGCTCCTCGGAGATCTCCTCTCCGATCTCGACCCCTTCAAAGAGCGCCCAGGCAAGAGGCTTGTCCTCGATGACCGGCACCCCATGAGCCTGAGCCACCTCACGAATCCTCCGGGCCACAACCCCGCGCCCCTTGGCCACGACCTGAGGGGCGCTCATGAGCTCCCGATCGTACTCCAATGCCACGGCGAGGGTCGTGGGGTTGGTTATGACCACATCGGCCTTGGGCACCGAGGCCATCATCCGCTTTTTTGCCAGCTCCCGCTGCTTCTGACGGATCTTGCTCTTGATCTGAGGGTCGCCCTCCATCTGGCGATACTCCTCCTTGATCTCCTGACGGCTCATGCGGATCGACCGCTCGAACTCCCACTTCTGGTACATATAATCGACCAGGGCCATGATGAGCAACATAACGGCCAAACGCATCGCAAGGGACCAGAGCATGTTCCAGAAGGCGACGCTTCCGTGTCCCAGAGAAAGCTGCATGGCCCTCAGGGAAACGGGCAGATAGTCCTTGATGGCCGCATAGATCACGAGGGCAAACACCGCGGCCTTGAGCAATCCCTTGAGGAGCTCCACCAGGGAGCGCAGGGAGAGAATCTTTTTCATCCCCGATATCGGGTTGAGACGCCCCAAGTTGAGCTTAAAGGGTTCGACCGTGATCGTCCACCCCACCTGCCAGACAACCACCGCCACGGCCAGGACGACCACAAGCAAACCGAGAGGCAGCCAGGAAAAAAAGTAGTTTTTGACAGCTTCGATGAAGATCGAGCGGAACCACCCCTCGCGCATCAGCAGCCCGTCCCCCATAAAGCGGATGGAGAGCTGAAGAAGCCCGAACAAAAGCCCATAAATGAACGGCCCCAACAGAAGCAGCGCCACTAGGCCGGTCAGAATCTCGACAGCGGCCGTCAAATCCTTGCTCGAGCAGACCCTGCCCTCCGATCGGACCTTCTGGCGCTTTTTGGGAGTCGCCGGCTCGGTCCTTTCCTGAGCAAAAAACTGAACGTCGAAAGGAACGCTCCTGACCGAGGGAGGGGGCCCCGCCGGGAAGCGAATCACGGTGCTCCCCGCCACACCAGGGCGCCCGCCAGAGAAAATTCTATCCACCGTTCGAGCTGCACGTAGATCAGATCCACGGTCAGCGGCAGGGCGACGGCAAGGACCAAAAAACCCAGGGCGACCTTCACGGGAAGCCCCAACACGAAGATGTTCATCTGCGGCACCGTCCGCGCAAGAAACCCCAGCCCCACATCAGCGAGCACCAGGGCACAGTAGAATGGGATGACGATGCGCATGCCCAGCACGAAGAGCCCTTGAATCCAGGCTCCCAGCGACATGTCCCCGGAGGGGAAGGGGTTGAGCCGCCCCAGCGGAACCAGGGTCAGGCTCTCCACAACGGACCGGACCATCAGAAGGTGTCCGTTCCAGCGAAAATAAAACCACATCCCGACCAGGAAGTACAGCTGCCCCAAAACGGATCCCTGGCTCTGCGTCATGGGGTCGACGACCAGAGCCATGGAGAACCCCATCGCCATGCCGGCCTGTTCCCCCGCAACCCGCAGAGCGACCAGGGGCAGCGAGGCCAGAAGCCCGATGGCAATCCCAACCAGGATCTCTCGCAACGCCAAGAGGGAAAGCGAAAGGGGATTCTCAAACAGCATCACGGAAACCTCGCCGGACACCGCACCGATGGAGACGACGGTCAAGAGGACCGCGCAGAGATACCGAAAGGGCAACGGGGACATCGTCGCGGCAAAGAGCGGCGACGCAAAAACCATCCCGACGAAACGAAGGTGTATAAGCAGGTAGACGAAAAGAAGCCGGGTTGGCAGCTCAACCTCTCCCATTGCGCATCCTCCTCGCTCCCCTCGTTCTTGGTGCCGCGTCGATACCAGGCCCCGAAGTCACTGGATGAAGCGTTCCAGCTGACTCAGAATCTCCCGGGTCATCACGAGTAATCTGGCGCCAATCCACGGCCCCAACAGGACGATGCAGAGAAAGACGGCCAGAATCTTGGGGATGAAGATCAGCGTCTGCTCCTGAATGGACGTCGCCGTCTGAAGGATGCCGATGAGCAGCCCCACGACCATGGCCACCAGCAGTATGGGCATGGCGACCGCCAGCATGGTCCAGATCGCGCCGCTCATGGTATCGTACAGGCTGAGGGTCGTCACAGGCATGTTCTCTCCTCCACCGTCAGGGCTCCGTAGCACCCAAGAGCTAAAGGACGTTCGTAAAGCTCTTCAGAAGACTGAGCACGACCAGATTCCAGCCGTCCGCCATGACGAAAAGCAACAGCTTGAAGGGCAGGGACACCATCATGGGCGGAAGCATCATCATGCCCATCGCCAGCAGGACGCTCGAGACCACCATATCCACGACGAGAAAGGGGATGTAGATGACCACCCCCATCTGAAAGGCCGTCTTCAGCTCGCTCAACATGAAGGCCGGAACCAGTACGCGGGTCGGAACGTGATCCGTTGACTCGGGCTGATCCAGTTTGGCCATGGAGATCATCAGGGAAAGCTCCTCCTGCCGCGTGTAGCGGAACATGAACTCCCGTACCGGCGAGATCGAGTTCTTCCAGGCCTGCTCGGCGGAGACGTTCCTGGCCAGATAAGGCGAAAGCCCCTCTTCGTAAACCCGGTTCCACGTGGGATACATGGTGAAAAGAGTCAAAAACAGCGCGAGTCCGGTGATGACCTGCTGCGGGGGAGACTGCTGGAGCCCTATGGCACGCTGAACGAAGCCGAGGACGATCACGATGCGCGTGAAGCTGGTGATCATCAACAAGATGGCAGGAGCCAGGCTGAGGACGGTCAAAAGCCCCAACAGCTGCAGGGAAAGGGCCACCTCCTGTGGGGAGTCGGCCGGAGCGACCCCAAGCCGCAGCGACGGCAAGGGCATGCTCCCCAAATCCGCGGCCAAGGCGGTCCCCGGGAGAACGGGCAGAAGGAGAAACGCGCTCAAAAAAAGCAGCAGCACAAGCGCGGATCGAGCTCCGTCAGCCCTCCTGCCGAGGTGACGGCTCCTCGTTCGAGCCCACCCATTCTTCATACTTCCACCTACCCATCAGGCGGGCCCCGCCTCCGCCCGAGGTAAAGGCAAGGACATCCGGTCCGCATCGCACCACAAAAAAGACATCCCTACCCAGAGGCAAGGATGCCAGAACCTTCACGGACGCACCGCTCCCTCCCGAGCCGCCTCTCCTCCTCGAGAAGCGCACCAGGACGACGGCACAGACCGACAGGACGCCCAACGCAAGCAAGACTCGAGTCACATAGGCAAAAAGACCGGCCTCCGCTGTCAATCGTTCGCTCCTTCAGTGCCCGATCCGCCCCAAAGCCCGGGCTCCGGACACGAATCTACCTCGTCCCTAGGCAAGAACCTTGGAGATGGCCTCGATCACACGCTCCGGCTGGAAGGGCTTGACGATAAAATCGTTGGCCCCGGCCTGGATGGCCTCAATGACCATGGGCTGCTGCCCCATGGCGGAGACCATCACGATCTTGGCATTGGCGTCGAGCGCCTTGATGGCCTTGACCGCATCGATACCGTTCATCTCGGGCATGGTGATATCCATCGTCACGATATCGGGCTTGAATTTCTGGTACGCGGCCACCCCCACCTTGCCGTTTTCTGCCTCCGCGACCACTTCAAAATCGTTCTTTTGAAGAATGTCCTTCAACATCATACGCATAAAGGCCGCGTCATCCACAATAAGAACCTTTTTGCCCATGCTGCATCCCTCGCTTACTCAAATTCTCTGAACTCAAGCCTCGTCCGTGTTCCGTTTCTCGACCTCGGACAAAAAATCCTGTTGATCCGGTTTAGCACTTGGTTTTCAAAAGAAAAGACGACCCGCAACGAACTGATTATATCACGAATTCCCCACATACAAAGCGGGCGGACACGAGGTTGTCCACACCCCAAAAGGCAAATCGAACGCCGGCGTCATGCGGAATAGACTTTGCTCCCCGCCCCCAGGACGTCCGTAATGCGCACGCCGAAATTTTCGTCGATCACGACGACCTCGCCCTTGGCGATCGGCTTTCCGTTGACCAGGATGTCCACCGGCTCCCCCGCCATCTTGTCCAGTTCGATCACGGATCCCGTAGTCAGGGCCAAGATCTCGGAGATGTTCTTGCGGGTCTTTCCCAACTCCACCGTCACGCGGACGGGGATATCGGCGATCATGTCGATACGGCTGTTGCCACCTCCGGAAGTCCCGTGTCCCAAGGGAAGGAATTCGGCGGGATGCACGTCCACCGCGGGCGCGGGGCGCTGTGCCGCCCCCGACACGGCGGAAGCGGGAGCACTCGGCCGTTCCGCCTGACGCATCGGCGGAGCGGAGGCCGGTGGCTCGTCCGGAGGAGGGACCGAGCTTTTGGGCGTCTGTTCCCCCATGATCTGGCGCATGAGTGCCGCCACAGCCAAAGCGGAATCGAGCGGCATGGAACTCCATACCTTGAACGGATTCAGCCCATCCACCCGAACATCGGCAGGGCTCACCCAGAGTTTGGCCTCCGCATCAAGCTGGGGAAAGGGCCGCCACTCCCCCGCAGCCAAAGCCGACGCGGAATTCTCCGGCATCAGACGGCGGCCGCCCAACAGTCCGCTGAGGCTCGTGAACGAGGACCCCACGACCTGGCTCAACCCCTCCTGAGCCGCATTGAGGTAGAGTTCGCTGGGCTCCGAGGGCAGTTCCTGTCCCTCTCCTCCCATCATCAGATCCGC
Source organism: Fretibacterium sp. OH1220_COT-178 (assembly GCF_003860125.1). Lineage (NCBI taxonomy): Bacteria > Thermotogati > Synergistota > Synergistia > Synergistales > Aminobacteriaceae > Fretibacterium > Fretibacterium sp. OH1220_COT-178. Next base: position 38,027 of record NZ_RQYL01000001.1, read on the forward strand.
AAGAGTCAGGGCCCCATGCTGCTCCACAACGAGGGTCAGCGGGATATCGTCAAACCCTCCGCAGGTCGTTCGAAAAACGAAGGGGGATTCCGGCAGCTTCGCGACAAACTCCTCCTGGGACAAAACCTCCGCGTCCTCCAGGAGCGTATCGACATCCTTTCCCGACAACATGCCGAAAACGCTGTTCTCGGCATTCGAAAAAATGGACGCCACCTCGCCCAGAAGCTGAGAATCCTCCATGGAGAGCCCGGCTCCCGAGTCCTCTCCCAACACGCCCCCCGAGAGCAGCGCGTTGATCTCGTCCTGGCTAAGAAGATCGTCCATCCTCATCTCCTCCTTCCGCCTCTTCCTGCCCGGCCGCGCTCATCACCTGGGTCAATTCCGCGGCAACCCGGCCGTCCAGGGTTCCCGGCCTGGCCTTGAAACGCACGTGATTCCCCACGCGGACGGCAATTTCGCTTTCTCTGGTCTCGTCCAGCTTGATGACGTCGCCGGGCTCCAGCGCATAAACGTCGGCCAGGCTCAGTACCGTGTGCCCGAGCTCCAGGGTGAGCGGCACCTTTACATTCTTCAACGAATTGACGATGTGGTCCCTCTCGTCCTCGTCCCGCTTGCGACTCGTCGAGGCAAACCACTGCTGGGAGGAGAGCTTGTCGACGATCGGCTCCATGAGGAAATAGGGGAAACAAAGGCTCAGCATCCCCTCCATATCCCCGACCTTCAGTTTCATGATGACCAGCAGGACCATGTCCCGAGGCGGGCAGATCTGAACGAAGAACGGGTTGCTCTCCATGCTTTCGAAACGGAAGCGGACGTCCACCACCGTGCTCCAGCTGTCCTCGAGGAGCTCCAGCATGCGCATCAGGACGCGTTCCGTCACCGTTTTTTCGATGTCCGTGAGTTCCCTGACCTTGCCCGAAAAATCGCCCTTGCCCCCGAGCATCCGGTCGATGATCGAGAATACGAGATTGGGATTGATCTCCAGAAGAATGTTCCCGTTGAAGGGATACATCTCGATCGTTCCGATGACCGTCGGCTGCACGAGCGAATTGACGAATTCCTCGTACGCCAGCTGATCCACCGAGGCGACCTCCACCGAGACCATGGAACGAATGAGAGTCGACATGACCGTGGTCATCTGTCGGGCAAAGGACTCGTGGATCATTTGGATGGCCCGAAGCTGGTCTTTGCTGAATTTATCCGGGCGCTTAAAGTCGTAGACCTTGATCTTGTACTCCCCGGAGTTCTGGGAGATCGCATCGAGGTCCACGCTCCCGCTGGTCAGCGCGCTTAAAAGCGAGTCAATTTCGCTCTGGGACAAGACGTCGGGAGCCAGAGGTCATCACCTGCCTTTACGTTTAGGAAACACATCGGCCGAGAAGTTCGGCCTACTGAAGCACAAAGGATTCGAACAGGACCTGAACGATGGGGGCTTCCCCCTTGATCTCAGGAAGGATGGCGTTCAAGGACCGTTTGATATCCCCGGCGAACTGCAACGCGCCCTCGGCACTGGTCATGTCGTCGTAAACCTTGTCCTTGACCATAAGCAGGACCTCGTTTTTGATCCGCAGAAGCCACCCCGGGGCCTGTACGATCTCGGCCGCCTTGTCGTTCAGAAGTTCCAGCGACATCGTAAAGCTGATGACATGCTTTCCCGCCCCCGCCAGGTTGCTCGTGAACTCCCCGACGGATACGATGGGCCCCGGCGCCTTGACCTGGCGCCCCTCCTCCACGGCTCCGCCCTTCGACGCCATGGTACGCCCCACCAGCAGACCACCGCCGAAACCGGCCCCGAACATCACCAGCCCCACCACGACGAAGATAACGATACGTTTCATACGGCCCCGTTCAACCCCTTTAACGTTTGGGATATTGCGAAAGAAACACGAGATCGACCCGGCGATTCAAGGCCCTGTGCTCAGGCGTGTCGTTAGGGACAACCGGTTGGTTCGGCCCGAAACCAACGGCCTGGAGCTTCAGGGGATCGATCCTTCCCTCCGTCTCCAGGTAGGCGGCCACCACCGCCGCCCTCATGGAGGAAAGCCCCCAGTTGTTGCGATAGATCCCCCCCAGCAGCGGAACCGCATCGGTATGCCCCTCCACGGCAACGGCCGGGACCTTGTCCCGAACCAGCGCTGCGATCTTGTAGAGAGCACGCTGCCCCTCCAGCCTCAACTCCGCGCTTCCCGAGGCGAAGAGAAACTGATCCGATATCGATACCGCAACTCCCCGCTGATTGATCGAGACCCGGATGGACTTGTCCAGCCCCTCCGCGCGCAGATAACTGTTGACCGTGTGGGCGACATGACGCGTATCCATCTCGAAGCGTGGCGCGGAGCCGGCATCCCGCCCCTCCTCCCCGCTCCGGTTGGGCTGGGTCGATTCCTCCGTCGTGACGCCCCCCCTCAAAACCCCCAAGGACCCCCTCAAGGAGATCAGGGCCTTCTGGAACTTCTGAGAGTCGATGGAGGACATGGCGAAAAGCAACACGAAAAAACAGAGGACAAGGGTCACCATGTCCCCATAGGTCGCCATGTAAAGCGGAGCTCCCGGAGGAGGGGGGGGAGCCTTCTTCTTTCGGGCCAAAGATTATTCCTCCTTCTTCTCCAGGCTGCCCCTCAGCTTGGGAGGCAGAAAGACCTTGAGCTTTTCCTCGACAATGCGCGGATTCTCCCCCGCCTGTATGGCCAGGATGCCCTCGACCATCAGCTCCATCGCGACGATCTGCTGAGAGGATCGAGCGGCGAGCTTCTTGGCGATGGGAACGGCAAACATGTTCGCCACCATCGACCCGTACATAGTCGTGATCAGGGCCACGGCCATACCGGGGCCCAGGGCGCTGACATCCTGAAGGTTGCCCAGCATGGCGATCAGGCCGATCAGGGTTCCGATCATTCCATAGGCCGGCGCCAGCTCCGCCATGGAATCGAATATGGACTTGTTGGAGAGATGCCGGTCCTCGCGAATCCCGATCTCGGTGTCCAGAATGGCCTTCACCAGTTCGGGATCCGTACCGTCGACGACCAGCTGTATGGACTTTTTCATAAATTCGTTGTCGAGTTCGCCGACATCCGCCTCCAGGGCCAGAAGCCCCTCGCGGCGCGCCTTCTCGGCAAAGCTGACGATCGTCTGCACCATTCCCAGAAGGTTGGGCTCCTTGGAGATGAAGGCGCTCTTGATCACACCGCCGACCGCTTTGAGCTTGTCCCCGGGGTAGGAGATGATGACGGCTCCAATCGTCCCTCCGATCGTGATCAGAAGGGAGGGGAAATCGACATAGGCCCCCAAGTTTCCGCCCGAGGCCATTCCCCCGATGACAAGAATCCATGCGATAAGAAAACCTACGACAGTGGTCAGATCCAAAATTCATCAACCTCTCGCCAAGTCTCTATCCTCGAGATGCGATCTCGCCAACCCTATTCGGTGTCCCTCGACTCGGCCGAGGAGTCCGCCACAATGCAGGAATACCCTGCCAACCGTCTGAAGGCCACGATCCTGTCGCGAATCTCCTGGACTCCCTCCCGAACGACATAGCGATGACCATTTAAGAGGCGTATCACGGTGTCCGGCGTGACTTCAACGGTCTCAATCATATCAGAATTCAACAAAAAAAGCTCGCCATTAAGGCGATGCAACTCGATCATCGTCTTCTCCTCACGGTATGAAGCAGGAGTTCGTCCCTATCACGAAGAGAGCGACAACGCCGCCGCCCCATAAGCAAAAAAACGGAGCCCCTCTCCGTAAAAGCTGCAGGACCTTATTGATTGTATACGAAAAACGCTCAAAAGACGAGAAGGGACAAATTTTTCCGGGGAAAATCATCAAAGGCCGCTCTAGTTCATCGGTCCTCCTTCGGTCGGAGCCGGTTGTTCTTGCCCACCTCGTCTCACCGGCTGGTCTCGATCTCGCCAATTTTCTCCTCGAAGCCGTAGATGGTGGGGTCGATCTCGTCTACGGTCCGGTTCAGGTCCTCCAGCCCGCGGAAACGGCGTCCCCTGGGCAGGCGGTTGGCAAACCGCTTGACCTTCAGCAGCGCCTGAAGGTAGTTGCGCTCGAAGGGCAGCACCATCTGTGCGGCCATCAGAGCGCTCGGCGTGGCTTCCTCGAAGAACAGCAGGGCCATCTCCAGATTTTCGTCGATGTCCATCTCGTCGTACCAGATTTCGGCCAGGATCGACCGGTAGCGGTTTCGGTCCGCTCCATGCACCAGCTTGCGCACCACCCGATCAATCTTGCGCATCCCCGCCCGCAGCATCTCCAGAACGATCGCGGCATCCGCCCTGGGCAGCGAGTACTCCGCGATATACTCCGCCTCCACCTCCGGCAGGGCCTGCTTGCGCAACAGCCGGCCATAGGAGGGACGAAGCGTCACGACCGCCGGCTCGGATGGGGCCTCGACCAAAGCTCTGAACACCTCTCCCGTGTCGAAGCCCCTCCGCTCGAAGGGCGAGGCCTTGAGCCAGGTCACGAATCCGGGGTCGAACAGCCCCTTGCGGCCCGCTCGCCCCGCCATCTGGAGGAACTCGTTCTTCGAGATGGGCTCGTCGTGGTGATACTGCACCAGTTGAGCGAAGACGACATACTGTGCAGGCAGGTTCACCCCCAGGGCCAGGGCGTTCGTGCCGCAGACGACATCCAGAATGCGCTCGCGAAAGGCCGACTCCACCAGCAATTTTTCCTTGGGAAACATGCCCCCGTGGTACACCCCCACGCCGTTCAGCAGCGGCGGGGCGATCTTCGGCACCTCCAGAATCCCCGCCAGCTCCTTCAGACGCTCTCGGGCGTCGCGGGCAAGGGGCGTACGCGTTCTCGAGATCGCAAAGGCCAGATCGGACGCCCCCTTTTGGGAGAACAGAAAGATCAAGGCGTCGTGAACGCCCCCCACCGTCATGGGATTATCCGGGGTGAAGATCAGGCGGGTCGTCCTCTTCCTGCTCTCATGGATGACAAAATCACGGGAACAGATCTCGGAGAGATAGCGTCCTACGGACCGAACCCCGCCGAGGGTGGCGGACATCACCAGAACGGGAGTCCTGGGGTGCGTGGCGCGTATCCCGTCGATGTAGGTACGGGCACGGTCGGGGTCGTTGAAGATATAATGGAACTCGTCCACGATCAGCCTCTGGTCGGGCTGATCCGCGTACTTCATGGTGTAGATCTCCTGGGTGCAGCAGATGATTCGAGCTCCCTCGTTGCGCTTGAAGTCGCCCGTCTCGATGCCGACATCCAGTCCCATCCGCCTCAGGTCCATATAGCGCTCGTTGCTCAGAGCCTTGATGGGAGCAGTGAAAACGATACGTCGGGCGTCCGGCAGGCAGCCCCGCCCCTCCCGGTCCAGCAGACCCGCCCAAAGATAGGCAACCAGAGTCTTTCCCGACCCTGTCGGGGCCGAGAGCACGGCACTTTGTCCCTCGATTCGGGAGAATGCGTCCAGTTGCCAATCGTAAAATTCCAGTTTACCCAAGAAACTGTATGCTCCCCTCGCGTAATTTTGGCACCCGAGGCACGCGCAATCGCAAGCGCTTTCGGGGGAATACGACGGAAAGACAGGCCCTCCGCGCTCTCATCCGCGAAGGGCCCGATACCGATTCTCAGTCATGACTGGGCTTCATTCACGCAGGCGGCCGACCTTTCCCGAGGACGCAGATCTTCGATCCCATGTCGTTTGGCCGCATCGAAGCGCCTAACCGCGACTGAACCACGCGGACGGACATCGTCCTCCTGTCGGACACCAAGGATTCGGAGCTGAAATGGCACCATCCGTTTCAAAAAGCGAGCAGCTCATAAGCCGGGTTCTGTATACGGTAACCATTTATCTGGGAGGCTCCTCGCGGAGCCCCTCGAGCGATCGTACCCGGGGGTCGGCGGGCCGCCTCATCCCCCCCTATTCGATCTTGCTCCGGATGGGGTTTGCCAGGCATGCGGCTTACACCGCATCCGGCAGGCTCTTACCCTGCCTTTTCACCATTACCCCCTTCAAGAGGGCTGTCTGTTTTCTGTGGCACTTTCCTTCGGCTCGCGCCGACCGGGCGTTACCCGGCATCCTGCCCTGCGGAGCCCGGACTTTCCTCCGCGGCAATTCCGGCCGCGGCGGCTACCCGAGCTGCTCGCCAACCATTGTACCACGCCCATGAAGGGCGGCCCTCATTCGTGGCGGGATACGAAAGAATGGCGCCCCTTTCTCTGGTGGCGGATCTCCCAGTGAATCATCAGCGCCATCAAAGCCCGCAGTACGACAATGGCCCCCACGACCAGGATCTCCTCCCAACTCTGGACGACGACCGTCCGTAAGATCTCGCCCCCCAGCTTGAACTCGAGCCCCGAGGCCAGTCCCTCGGCCAGTCTCAGACGGTCGAAATGCAGACGCTCGCTCGTCCTCACCGTCCAGTAATCCCAGAACGCCCGAACTCCGGAGACAAGAATGACTACGAACCCCATAGCCTCCAGAAGATGAATGCCCAAGTAAAGTGCCTGAAGGCTCATGCTCGACAAGAATTCCATAGTTCCCATACTCCCTCCGAACGTTTGATCGCATGACCGCAGCCCAGGGGCTCGGCCCCATCCTCCCGCCTCGAAAGACCAGAACCTGCCGTGGGAAGGCAGTCGGGAGCTCCGCCCCCGATTATAGCATTGGACCACTTCCCACCCCATTCTCCCCGATTCCCCTTTCTCCGTAAAAAGCCGTCAAAAAAGAACGATCGGAGCTTGTTAATCGCTCCAGGGAAATGTACAATTTATGAATGTGCCGGAAGAGACCTTTCATCTTCGGGGTACCGTCCACGCCCGGACGCCCCCCTGAAAACTTTTCACGACATATCGTTTTCCGCCGGAGCACGAGGTACCACCTTGAGAATCCTTCCTTGCGCCCTTGCGGACGATGAACTTGGCACAAACATCAACCGTTCTTGTCCCTACAGAACGAGAACAAAAGAAGGAGAGGCAATGCCATGCAATTTCTCACTTTGATACTGGCTTTGGCAGCCGGGGCCGGTATCGGCTACCTGGTGCTGAGGACGTTGGACAACACGCGCATCACGGGCGTCAGACACCAAACGATGGCTATGCTGCAGGAGGCCAACGAAGCGGCCGAACGGGCCAAGAAGGAGCGGCTGACGGAGGCCAAGGAGGAGATCTTCCGGCTTCGTCAGGACGCGGAGCGGGACATCAAGGAGCGCCGCAACGAATTGCAGCGGGCCGAGCGGAAGATCGAGCAGAAGGAGGAGAACCTGGACCGCAAGCTGGACAAGGTCTCCCATAAGGAGGACGAACTCCGAAACAAGCAGGAAGCCCTCGAACAGCGGGGTACGGAACTCGAGGCTCTCATCCAGCAACAGAACGCGAAACTCGAGGAGATCGCCGAACTGACCCGCGATCAGGCGCAGGAAATCCTGCTCCGCAAGACGGAGGAGGAGTCCCAGTATCTCATCGGCCTTCGCTTGAAGGAACTGGAGGAGAAGGCTCAGAGGGAGGCCGACCGCAAGGCTCGGGACATCGTCGTCTCGGCCATGCAGCGTTGTGCGGTGGAACATGCCGGCGAGGCGACCGTGAGCGTCGTCTCCCTGCCGACCGACGACATGAAGGGGCGCATCATCGGACGGGAGGGGCGCAACATCCGCGCCTTCGAGACCCTGACGGGGGTGGACCTGATTATCGACGATACTCCCGAGGCCGTGACGCTCAGCAGCTTCGACCCCATTCGGAGGGAGATCGCACGCCGATCGCTGGAGCGTCTTATCTCGGACGGACGGATCCACCCCGCGCGCATCGAGGAGCTGATCGATAAGGCCACGAGGGACGTCGAGGAGGACATCGTCTCCGCGGGAGAGTCCGCGATCCTGGAGATGGGAATCAAGAACATGCACGCGGAGCTGATTCGGACTCTGGGGCAGCTCAAGTTCCGCTTCAGCTACGGGCAGAACGCCCTCTCGCACAGTCTCGAGGTGGCACACATTTCCGGCGCCATTGCCTCCGAACTGGGCCTCGACGAGGAGATGGCGCGCCGGGCGGGGCTGCTGCACGATTTGGGAAAGGCCGTCGACCACCAGGTAGAGGGACCCCACGCCTCCATCGGAGCGGACCTCGCCAGGCGTTTTGGGGAAAAACCCGAGGTAGTCAGCGCCATCGCCTCCCATCACGACACCATGGAGGTCAACTCCGTCTACGACGTCATCGTCTCCGTGGCGGACGCCATCAGCGCGTCCCGTCCCGGCGCACGACGCGAGAGCCTCGACGCCTACATCAAGAGACTGGAGAAGCTAGAGGAATTGGCCCAGGCGTTCAACGGCGTCTCCAAGGCCTACGCAATCCAGGCGGGGCGGGAGGTTCGCGTCGTCCTCTCCTCCAACAACACGGACGACGGCACGGTGCACAAGCTGGCTTACGATATCGCCCGAAAGATCGAGGCCGAGATGAAGTACCCCGGCCAGATCAAGGTGAACGTCTCGCGCGAGATGCGCGCCACGGAGTTCGCGAAGTGACCCGCCCCCCCGACGACGCCTTATCGGGGGAAGGAGCGGTCATGCGCGTCCTGTTCGTCGGCGACATCGACGGGCGCCCCGGCAGGGCTGCCCTTGCCGCGGCCCTGCCAGCTCTCCGCAAGGAATGGTGCGGCTTTGACTTCGTCGTGGTCAACTGTGAAAACGCCGCGGCCGGAAAGGGCATGACGGGAAAGATCTTCGAGGAGCTTCTGGCCCTGGGGATCGACGGTATGACCTCAGGAAACCACATCTGGGACAAAAACGCCTTCTACTCCATCCTGGACGAGGACAACCGGGTGCTGCGGCCCGCGAACTATCCCCCCGGATGCCCGGGGACGGGCTTCACCGTCCTGCAGCGCGGCGGCAAAAGGCTCGGGCTCCTCAACCTTCAGGGGCGGGTGTTCATGCCCCCCATCGACTGTCCCTTCCGCTGCGCGGACGCGCTGCTGGAGGAGCTTCGGGATAAGGAAGGGCCCGAGATTCCGATACTCGTGGACTTCCACGCGGAGGCCACCTCCGAGAAGAAGGCCCTGGCCCTCCATTTGGACGGCCGCGTCTCCGCGGTTTTCGGCACGCACACGCACGTCCAGACGGCTGACGAACAGATCCTGCCCAAGGGAACGGCCTTTCTCAGCGATGTCGGGATGACGGGGGGGCATGGGGGAGTCATTGGGGTCACCGCAGAGACGGTCCTGCCCCGTTATCTCACCGGCCTTCCCTCTCGATTCGAGGTCTGTGAGGACTCCCCCTTCATCAATGCGGTGGTTCTGGAGGTGGACGAAGCCAGCGGGGCAGCGACGCGTGTCGAACGCATATTCCGGAGGGTCGACTTCTCCGACGACATGAAGTAGCGCCCGCATTTTTTGCGAATCTCGAAGGGGGAACGGGGCGTACCGAACTTCGGTACGCCCCGTTCCCCCTTCGAGATAAAGGTTCGTGCGCCGTGCCGATACGGCATGACCGGCGGATACCGGCCGCTATCGGACTTCAGGTACCGCCATCCCCTTCTCCTTGTAATACTTTGCGGCACCGGGATGGACCGAGATGGAAGCCCCCTTGAGCGCCGTTTCGAGGGAGATCAGTTTCGCCTTGTCGTGAACGGGCTTCAGCTCATCGAGATTCTCGAAAACGGCCTTGACGATGTTGTAGACCAGATCGTCCGGCATCGTCGCGTCACAGACCAGGATGGCCATCACCGCCGGGGTGGGAGTATCGTGGTCGACGCCCTTGTAGGTCCCGGCCGGGACAACGTCCTTCGTGAAATAGGGGAACTGCTTGACGAGGTTGTCCAGCAGCTCCTCGTCGAAGGCCACCAGATCGATGTCCTTCTGGGCAGCCAGGGCCATCACCGCGGCGGTGGGATACCCCGCAAGCAGGAACCCGGCATCCAGCTGACCGTCCTGGAGGCGTTCGGCCGTGTTGGCAAAATCCAGGAAGTCCGTGTTCATATCCGAATACTTGATCCCCGCGGCGGAAAAAATCGAGTTCAGGCTGCCCGCGACGCCCGATCCCGGCGCCCCGACGGAGACGCGCTTGCCCTTGATCTCCATCAGAGTCCTGATGCCACTGCCCTTCACCGTGATGCACTGCACGTGCTCCGGATAGAGGGAAGCGATCATTCTCAGGTTCTCCACGGGCTTGTTGAAGGGCTTCTCCCCCCTGATGGCCATGTAGGAGACGTCGTTCTGGACCAGAGCCATGCTCACTTCGTGACCGGCGATCAGATTGATGTTTGCCGCGGAGGCGTTGCCCGTCTCGGCCGTAACTTCGACGTTGGGCACGTGTTTGTTCATCACCTGGGCCAACCCGCCGCCCAAAGGATAGTAAGTCCCGGCCACGCCGCCCGTAGCGATAGAGAGAAACGTCTTCTCCGCCGCCGAAGCCGCAAGCCCCATCGTCAGGACAAATCCCACCACAATCAAAACGCTCAGCATCCTCTTCAAATCGAACACCCTCCTCTTCACACCGAAAATAAAAGCACGGAACCTCGAAAGCAGAAAAACTCCGCCTTCAAAAAATATTACTACAAAATGGAGGATGGCGCCAGCATTTCAGGGCAAAGGGCGGGCCTATTCCCGATATTCGTAGTGAAGGATCTCGGCCTCGCTCCACAGCTTTTCAAGCTTGTAGAACTCCCGTCCCTTGTGGCTGAAGACGTGAACGGCAACCTCTCCCGCGTCGACCAGACGCCAGTTGGAGCTGCTTTCGCCCTCGATCTGTACCGTCAGTCCCCGCCGTCTCAAGGCCTCCTCCGCAGCTTCCAGCAAGGTCTTCATATGGACCTCGGAATTTCCCGTCGCCAGAATGAAGACATCGGACAGCGTCCCCGCCTCCCCGAGGTCGAGGACGGCAATATCCTGGGCCCTCTTGTCCGCCAGCGCCGAACAGACGTCATCGTAATCGTTGAGCCTTCCCATAAACCGCAACACCTCGCTTTCAGATTCGGATTGCCGTGGCGACGGCCTGCGAGCCCCCGCCGCTTTGGCCTCCACAGAATCACACGGAGGCCGTACACATCAGAAGTTCAAGGATTCCAGCCGTTTGAAGACGACTTCCTTATCGTGCCCAAAGATAAGGGAGACCATGGTGGCCCTCTTCTCCTCCCGGACCAGACCGGGATTGGTTATTCCGCAAAGCTCCGCCAGGGCCAGGGCTGCCTGTTTGTCCCTCTCCGTCCCGCCGGCGGGATAGACGACGTTGGTCGTGTGGTAGTCGAAATGCCGAGCGTTCCCGGCATAGGGCACCTCGATGCCGATCCGCTGAAAGAGCCGGGAGGCCTTTTTGCCCAGACCGGACTCGCCGTCCCCGTTCAGGACACCGATCTTGCCGATCTGCTCCCGAAGCGCCTGCAGTCGCTCCTCCGTGAGGGGGGCGGACGGAAGCACATCCCCCGAGGCCGAGGACAAATCGGAATCCTGACTGCGGGGAGGAAGCTTTGCCGCCAGTTCGAGGGAGAGCTCCACGGTATCGAGAATCCAGTAGCTCAGATTGCCGCTGTACCCCGCCTTGCCCGGGGCCATGAACATCCGTACCCGATCCGGAGGGAGCGCGTTGGCAAACTGCATGAGCTTCAGGGCCTCGAGCGGCGTCAGGTCGGTATCCACGGCGGATACGACCTCGTCGATGAGGGCCGGGATTCGGGGCAGAATGGCGGGCGATTTCAGTTTGGCCAGTACGATGTCCATGAACTTCTGCTGCCGCTGAACCCGGCCGATGTCCCCCAGAGGATCGTGACGGAAGCGCACGTACTCGAGAGCGGTCTTGCCGTCCATGTGCTGCTGCCCCTTGGGAATATTGATGAAAAGCTTGCCCGAGTAGTCGGTATACTTCAAACGCTTCTCCACATAGATGTCGACGCCGCCCAAAAGGTCGATAATGCGCGGAAAACTGCGATAGTTGACCTTCACGAAGTAATTGATCGCCATCCCGGTCAGGTTCACCACCGTGTCCTTCAGGAGGCCCATCCCGCCATAGACGTAGGCATGATTGATCTTGTCCCAGCCTCTGCCGGGGATCTGCACCCGCGAGTCCCTTGGTATCGAGGCCACGCGTACCGCCTTGTTGTCGGCATCGAAAATCGCCAGGGCGATCGCGTCGGTTCGGGAACCGCCGTCGACATCGTCAAGCCCGACAAGCAGAACGTTCACCGTTCCCAGGACGGGGTCGATGTAGGGGCCCTCGACTTTTTTGTCCTGCGAAACGTCCTCGCTCCCCACCGCCAGGGCATGTCCCAGATCGAGGGGATTGTCGGGGAAAAGCACCTCCTTCAGACGCAGGGCAACCCCACCCGACGTCGCCAGGAGGATCAGAAAGACGATTCCCAGGATCTTGAAGAATCTCACCGCGACACCTCCATAGTCATCTGTAAAGCCCCCCGGACTCGATATACGTCTCGACCAGGTGCGGAACCAAAAAGCGTATGCCCCGTCCGTCCCTGGCACGCTGGCGAATTTCGGTGCTCGAAATGGCGAACTGAGGGATCTCTATCAGCTCGAGGCCACTACGAATTTCCCTGGGCAGGGAATCGAGCCCCTGGACGGAATAGCCCGGACGCGTGACCGTAACCAGAGTGCAGAGCGAGGGCAACAGCATATAGTCCACCCACGTCTCTATGGCAAGCAGGGCATCCAGGCCCGTGATGAAAAAAAGGTTCTCGGGCGGAATCCCCTTCTCGATGAACTCCCTCAAGGTGTCCACGGTGTGGGAGGGATACCCCCGGTCGATCTCCGTCCTGGAGACAGAAAATTCCGGCACTCCAGCCGTCGCCAACAGCGTCATGGCATAGCGATCCTCCGGCGGAGTGATCCGCCGGTCCCGCTTGTGCGGAGGAGAGCCCGTGGGAACAAAGACGATCCGATCGAGATTCAAGCGGCGGCGACATTCCTCGGCCGCAAGCAAATGCCCGTAATGGATGGGGTCGAAGGTACCTCCCATGATGCCCGTCTTGATGGACACAGCGCAAGTCCTCCCATTCCGGTCTGCAGAGGTGGACGCCAGACGTTCCGACGCACCTCGAAAAGATGGCTCGCTCCGATTTTCACTCTCAGTCTATAATTTTATCAGGCTGGAAGTCGAATTCCACCTCGCCGATCATCACCTTGTCGCCCTCCCGGGCGCCCGCCTCCTCCAACGCCTCTTCGACCTTGAGCCGCTTCAGAAGGCGGGCGAACTTCACCATCGCGTCCTCCTGGTCGAAGTCGATCCGCCGAACGGAGCGCTCCAGGTTCTGGTGCTCAACGCGGAAACCGCCGTCATTGAGGCGACGGATCTCCACGGGCTCGAGCCTTCCGCCCCCCCGCCGCGGGAGCTCCTGAACGTCCAGGGGCTCCGCCAGGGAAACCGTACCCTCTGGGCGGGGATGAAGACGGACGAGATCGACAATCGCTCCGATCAGGGCGGGAATCCCCTCCCCCGTCAGCGCGCTGACAAAAAGACAGGGCACCCCCAGCCGCTCCATTTCCTCCTCGAGGAGGGCGACATTTTCGTCCACCCCGGGCAAATCCGTCTTGTTCCCCACCACCAGACAGGGCCGTCCGGTCAGGTCCGCCCCGTAGGCCTCGAATTCGTTCCGGACGATCCGCCAATTTCCCAGCACATCGGGCTCGGAGAGGTCCACGACATGCACCAACACCCGGGTTCGCTCCACATGACGCAGAAAGTGAAGACCAAGCCCCTTGGCCTCGTGGGCCCCCTCGATCAGCCCGGGCACATCCGCGACGACAATCTGCTGGTCGTCCACGGCCAGGACCCCCAAATTGGGGGAGAGGGTCGTGAAGGGGTACCCCGCGATCTTCGGCCTCGCGCCGCTGATGGCCGCCAGAATGCTCGACTTCCCCGCATTGGGGAATCCCACCAACCCGACGTCGGCAATCAGCTTGAGCTCCAGGAGCAAGGTCCGTTCCTCTCCAGGGTCTCCCTTCTCCGCAAATCGGGGGGCACGGCGCACGGAGCTCGCGAAATGGGCGTTGCCACGCCCGCCACGCCCCCCCTTGGCCGCGACAAAGGTCTGCCCCGGCTCCACGAGGTCGGCGACAATCCGCCCCGTGGCCTCGTCCCGAACCAGAGTCCCGCAGGGCAGAAAAATGCGCAGGTGCTCCCCATTCGCTCCGGTCTGCATCGCCCCCCCTCCGTGGCCCGCATGACCGGCCTGAAACCGTTTGTTGAACTCGAAGTCGGCCAGGGTGACCAAGCCGCCCACCGCCTCGAGGATCACGTCCCCCCCCCGGCCGCCATCGGCTCCGTCCGGTCCTCCCTTGGGGATGAACTTCTCTCTGCGAAAGCTGAGGGCCCCGTTGCCCCCGCGCCCAGCCTTCACCATTATTCTGGCCAGATCGATAAACTTCACTTGCAGCACCACCAAAAGCAGGCGTTTTCCCGATGGGGAATAGGCCTAGAGTAAGCCCTCAAGGGCAATCCGACGACACGCGCCAAACGACAGTGCCCTCGAACAGAAAAAAGGAAGGCCCCAAGAAGACAGGGCCCTCCATCAAAACTCAGGGTAACAACGCCGACGAAGCAAAGAATCTCGGGCCGCAGGAAAAGCATAGACACGAGGATACGGAAACGCGTCCGTATATCCTCGTATTTCCTGCTCGAGCCCCGCTTAATGGGCAGCGTCCGGAACGATGGAGACGTACTTGCGGTCTCCGCGGGTGGCGTACTCCACCTTCCCCGGCAACAGGGCGAAGAGGGTAAAATCGCGGCCGAGCCCCACGTGTTTGCCGGGGTGTACCCGGGTTCCGCACTGACGCACCAGAATACTACCCGCCGTCACATCCTGACCGGCATAGACCTTGATCCCCCTGTACTTGGGGTTGCTGTCCCTGCCGTTGGTGGAACTGCCCTGACCCTTTTTATGGGCAAAGAACTGTATGTCGAACCGAAAAATCATAATCGCACCTCCGCAACACGTACATGTCCGGGATAGCCGGACTCGATTTCCTTCAAGGACAACGCGACCGTCCGCGTCAGAAGATCCAGGGATTCCGCAAGCTCCTCGGGCCAGAAGACCTTGACTAAAGGGGCCTTGGGGTCGACCTCGCAACGCAGATCCTGGATCCTGGCCACCTCGGAAAGGCCGAGAAGAAGCCCATGAACGAGCGCCGATACCGCAGCGCAAACCACGTCCGTTCCTCTGGGAGCGCTCCCGGAATGTCCCCGGCTCTCGAGCCCGACAAGCGTTTCCTTCCTCCAATGGAGGGTGACGCAGATCACGCGACGGCCCGCGTGGACTACCCGTCGATTCCGCGGATGACGATCTCGGTAAAGTACTGGCGATGCCCGCGCAGACGGCGATAGTTCTTCTTGCTCTTATACTTGAAAACGAGGACCTTCTTGTCCCGGGCCTGAGCGAGGATCTCCGCCCTTACGCCGGCGCCCGAGACGTACGGGGCCCCGAACTTTGTCCCGCCGTCGCCCCCCACCATCAAAACCTTGTCGAGGACGACCTCGTCGCCGACTCCTCCCTCCAGGCGCTCGACACGGAATCGGTCGCCCACCTGAACGCGATACTGCTTGCCACCCGTCTCCAGAACTGCGTACACGATATTCTTCCTCCTTCCGCTGGCTCAGGCCCTCCCGCCGAAAAGGCAAAGGAGATTACGCCTTGACCATGCGACACATAACTTGATGATTTTACGCATAGACAGGTCATCCGTCAACCCGGCCGGAGCGGACGCGCGTTTTCCGTCGATCTTTGCGGGGATGCCCACCTTGGGTGCGATGCACCCCTTCATGCGTTTGCCCCCAATGAAGAACGCAGGCGATTCGTATGGTCCTTGCTTCGCCGGCTCTCCGCCCGCTCTTCCTCCGGAGAGGAACGCCTCCTCCCGGAACGGTCGTGAATGGATTCAGGCCGTGATGCCAATGCAAAAAAGGAGTTTACACGATAAAATGGAAAGGTTAGCGAGCTTGTCCAAGGTTACGGGGACACTGCGAAGTCGGATCTTATTCCATTCTCGAAAAAGTGAAAGGCTGTGACACTTTATGTTTACGATCACGGAATTTTTGCGGCAGGAGGTCAGGCCCGCACTTGGATGTACCGAGCCCGGAGCCGTGGCGCTTGCCGTCGCCAAGGCCTGCGAGCAGTTGCCGGGCCTGGCCGACACCCTGGAGGTCGTCGTCAGCAACAGCATCTACAAGAACGGCATCGCGGTCGGCATTCCGGGCACCGACGGGTTGAGAGGCAACGAGATCGCCGCCGCTCTGGCAGTTTTTTGCGGCAAGAGCGATTACGGCCTGGAGGTCCTCAAGGACGCAACCGCCCAAGACCTGGAGAAGGCCCGCAAATTCATCGAGGAGGGAAAGCTGACGCTGACGGCCAACGGGCGCCCCGGCGTCTACGTGGAGGCCACGGCCTCACGCGGGGCCGAAACGGGAACGGCGATCATCCGGGATTCCCACTCCAACATCGTGGAGGTCCGCAAAAACGGACAACCCCTTGCCCGAGCCGAGGAGAAACGGTCGGGCTCTCGTGCCCCCTCGGTGAGCGAGGAGGTGGCACGGACCGACTTCGAGTCGCTTGTCGCCCTGGCGGACACGCTCTCCCCCTCCGACGTCGACTATATATGGGAAGGGATCGAGATGAACCAACGGATCTCGAAGCACGGTTTTGCGCACAAAGTCGGGCTGGGCCTGGGTCGCACCGTGCGCGAGGCGGCCGGCCCGGGCTACGCGCACGACCTCGCGGCCAAGATCAAGGCCATATCCGCCGCGGCCTCCGACGCCCGGATGGCGGGGGTCTCCATGCCCGTCATGAGCAGCGCCGGATCCGGCAACCACGGAATCACCGCCATCCTTCCCGTCTACGTCGTCGGAGAACACCATCAAAAAAGCCGGGACGAAATCGCACGCGCCATCGCCTACAGCCACCTGGCCACCAGCTATATCAAGAGCCGGATGGGACGCTTGAGCCCGGTCTGCGGCTGCGCCGTCGCCGCAGGGGCAGGAGCGGCCGCGGGGATCGTAAAACTGCTGGGCGGGGACGACCATCAGGCCCAGAAGGCGATGGAACTGGTCATGGGCAACATCGTGGGCATGGTCTGCGACGGGGCCAAGGAGTCCTGCGCCCTCAAGGTGGGGACCGGTGCCACGGAGGCCTTCTACGCCGCGAAGATCGCGCTCTCCGACGGGGGAATGGAGGTTTCCCAGGGTGTGGTCGACGTCTCGGACTTCGCCGCCACCGTCGTCAACGCCGCGCGGCTCAACAGCGAGGGCATGAAGAACGTCGACAACACCCTGATCGACATCATATCATCGCACTGAACGTCAGAGCTCAACCCAGCCGAGGGTAAATCCCTTTTCCGAAAAACGAAAGGAGACGTGTTACGCATGCGTTTGAAGTTCCCCCTGCTATTGTCCGTATTCCTGGTCCTTGTCGCCGCCCCCGCATCCTTGGCTCTCGGCGATACGCTGACGGTGGCCGCCGCTTACGACGCCAAGGCGCTCGATCCGGCAGTCATGATCGACGCTCCGGCCAGCTTCGTCAGCATTCACATCCATGAAAACCTGCTCCGCATCGACGAGAATTCGAAGCTCCTGCCCCAACTTGCGGAGAGCTACGAACAGCTCGATCCCACAACCTATCGGTTCGTTCTGCGCAAGGGGGTCAAGTTTCACAACGGCGAGGAGCTCAAGGCATCGGACGTCAAGTTCACCATGGAGAGGGCCATGTCTCCCGCAGGCTCGGCCACGCGCGCTTACAGCAAGGATCTGGAGTCCGTGGAGGTCGTCGACGACTACACGGTTCTGCTGAAGCTGAAACAGCCCTCCACCCCCTTTCTGATGCTGCTCACGCTCTCCTGGGGCGGAATCGTCAACGAGAAGGCCGTCAGGGCCGCCGGGGAAAAATATGCCATGGAGCCGGTCGGCACGGGACCATTCCGCTTCGTCGACTGGCAGAAGGGCGATCGGATCACTCTGGAACGTTTCGACGACTACTGGGGCAAGAAGCCGCACTACAAGACCCTGATCTTCCGCAGCGTCCCCGAGCCCACGAGCCGCGTGGTCGAGCTGGAGACCGGCGCGGTCGACCTCGCCCTCGAGATTCCCGTCAACGAGATCGACCGCGTCACGAGCGGACAGGACACCAAGCTGCTGCGCACCCTGTCGAGCTCCTACACCATCATGGGATTCAACTGCGAACGCGCTCCCTTCGACAACCCGGAGGTCCGCAAAGCCATCTCCCTGGCCGTGAACACCGAGGGGATCCAAAAGGCCATCCGGCGCGGAGAGGGCTCCGTCCCCCTTGGGCCGCTCCCCGCCTTCATGCCCTACTTCGACCCCAACCTGCCGAAACACGAATACAACCCGGAGAAGGCCAAGGCCATTCTGGAGAAACTGGGACTCAAGAATCTCAAAATGGCGCTTTGGACCAACGAGAAGAAGGAACGCGTGGATATGGCCACGATCATTCAGGCCCAACTGGCAGAGATCGGCGTAACGGTCGACATTCGCGTGATGGAGTGGGGGGCCTACTTCCAGGGGCTCAAGGAGAAGGCGAACGACGCTTTCATGATGGGATGGATGAACAACGTCCCCGACCCCGATCCCCTTTGTTCGGGCGTTTTTTTCTCCAAGGTCAAGGGACAGACAAACTGGTGCTTCTTCGGGGACGACCGCATCGACGAGTTGATCGCGCTGGGGCGACAGACCCCGGACGGCCCCGAGCGGGGCGCCATTTACAAGGAGCTTCAGCACCGGATCGTGACGGACCTGGTCCCCTGCCTGTATATGGACGCGGACGAAATACGGGTGGGGGCGAACAAAAAGGTCCAGGGCTTCGTACTCTACCCCAGAGGGTACCAATCTTTGGCGGAAGTGTACTTCGAGTAGCTTCAAGAGCCCTCCGAACGTCATAACCACATGACGCGAACGGGCCTCCGGAGTCCGCGGAGGCCCGTCGCTATTGGTACTTTTTCAGTTCGCCATGGGCTCCCACTTCTCCAAGAAGACCAGCTTGCCGTCCCTGGCCTGGAAGATCGAAGCGGGTTTGTTCATGGGGTTGTGCGTCTCCTTGTCCACGGTCCACTTGAAATGCGTGACCTGCAGATCCTTAGTATTCTCGATCGCGTCCTTGACAGCCTCTCCCTCGGCCAAACCTGCGGCTGCGACAGCGTGAGCGATCATCAGCACGATGTCGTAGCCGAACACCGCATTCATGACCTCCGTGGCATCCCTGCCGTAGACCTTCTTGAACTCGGCCTTGAAGGGATCGAGAATGGGGTCGTCCGCGCTCACGGGATAAACCCAGTAAGTTCCCTCCATCGCCTTGCCCGCAATCTCGAACATGTTGGGACTGTAGCCGTTGCCGCCCATGAAATGAGGCGTCCAATCAAGCTCCGCCGCCTGCTTGATGACCAATGCCATCTCCTTGTAGAGCATCGTCAGCGCCACCGCATCTGCGCCCCACTCCTTCGCCGCGGTCAATTGCGCCCGAAAGTCGACGTCTCCCCCCCGGTAGGCCCAGAACCTGTTTTCTACCCCCAGCTCGTCCGCCCGCTTCTGAACATACTCCGTCAGCCCCTCGGAATAGGCGTCGCCAATGTCGCCGATTATCGCTAATTTCTTGGCCCCGCATTTCTTAATCAGATAGTCCGCTATGACCATCCCCTGATACGGGTCCGTGTAGCTGATGCGGAACATGTAGGGCCTGACCTTACCCGTATCGGGATCGACGGTGACGGCAAGGTTCGACGCGGTGCTGGAGACGATAGGAATCCGGGCCTTATCCGCAACCGGCGCGACGGCAAGTTGGATGCCGCTATAGTTGCTGCCTCCGACCGCCACGACGCCGTCCTCGTACATGAGCCTCCGTACGGCGATGACCGCCTCCTCCGGCTTGCCTTTGATGTCGTAGCAAATCAGCTCGATGGGACGCCCCAGCACGCCCCCATCGGCGTTGATCTTCGAGACCGCCAGGCTGGCCCCGTCCCTTTCGTGCTGCCCCCAAGTCGCCCCCTCCCCCGTCAGAGTGGCGATATAGCCGACCTTGATGGGCTCGGCTGCAAACCCCGCAGCCCCGAACAACACAAAGCACCACGCCCACGACACGATTCTCGACAGTCTCACTACGCCCACCTCTTTCGGGCCGGAGGCCCCGGTATTCCCCGAGACGTCAAATCGTGCTCGGAAGTCGCTAAAGTATATTACAGTTCACAAAACAATTCAATCATAAATTTATATTTATCAACATCAAGTATTTTGGGGGTTCTCAAGGTCCTAGGCCGACATCGGAAGAAACTTCATCCGTAATTTTTGCAGAACACAGGCGGGAGTCGAAGAGAACTCGACTCCCGCCTTGTTTGCGACAAAAAACGTTAAGAGCTTTTACGGATAACCGCTACTTGGAGTACAACTCGACCGCCAGAATTTCGTTGACGTCGATGGGGAGCTCCTCACGCATCGGCTCGCGGATCAGCTTGGCGCTGAACTGCTCGGTATTCTTCTCGATATAGGGAACGTTGAAGGCCACCAGGCCCTGGAAATTATCCTGGAAAAGAGCGTTGGTCCGGGACTTCTCCTTGAGGGCGATCACGTCGTTGACCTTCACGCCGTAGGAGGGGATATCCACTTTGCGGCCGTTCACCAGGATGTGACCGTGGTTCACGATCTGACGGGCCTGCCGGATCGAACGGGCAAAACCGATGCGGTACACGAGGTTGTCGAGCCGGCACTCCAGGTTTTTCAGCAGGGCCACGCCGGTCATCTCCGAGCTCTTCTTGGCGATCTCGAAATAACGCGCAAACTGACGCTCCAAAATACCGTAGTAGGCTTTGATCTTCTGCTTTTCAAGCAGCTGCAAACCGTATTCGGAAACCTTCTGCCCGCCCCTCATGGGCTTCTTGGTATCCACTCTCTTCATCGCCTTGGGATGACCGCAGACATTGACGCCCAAGTGGCGGCACAGCTTGAAACGAGGCTCTCTTCGGGTTGCCATAAGGACACTCCTTCTTCAAATTAAATTAGAGGGCCTCAGGGACCCTTCCTTACGCACTCGGAATGATCGAACGATGCGGCCGACAATCCAGACTGCCATACGCCTTCTTCATCAACACGGTACAGCCACATCTTTTTAATTTTAGCACCGGGTTCAACAGGTGTAAATACCAAAACGATAGAAGACGGCATACCTGCATGCCGCGCCGCGTATTCTACTTCATTTTACAGGATGAATCAAGGGGCGATTTCCCCCGTCCGTCACAGGGACTGATCCCTTATGAAGTGCGGCCAGGAATCCTCGATGGCAACCTCGTAGGATTCGAATGTGGTCATGGCGGAAACGTCGTCGATGTGCACGACGTCCTCGAACATTCCGAGGTCCTCGGCCCCCGACCAATTTTCAAAATCGAAAAACTTATTGCGCGCATAAACGACGTTCATCACAGCCTCCTCAAAAACGACTCGAGGAACACCTCATCTCCCGATGTTTCCACTACCCCCCAAGGCGGGATACGGCTTCCTCCCTCCCCAGGGCAAAAAGCACGAGGGGCAGGGCGGCCCCGCGATCCAGGCCCGTCAAAAAAAGCCGCAAGGGATGGAAGAACTCCTTTCCCTTCAAGCCGTGCTCCTTCATGAAGGAGCGGAGCAGGGCATCGAGGGCCTCTCCGTTCCAGGGCTCCAGAGTCTTCAGGACAAGGGCCAGTGCCGACATCCACGGCTCTCGTCCGTTTTCAGGAGGCTCCACCAAAAACGATACGGCCCGCATCAGCTCCCCCGTAAAGGGATGCGCATCGATCAGATCGTCGAGCAGTGCGTCGAGCCGGCCCCCGCAGAAACCGAAACGAGGGTCCGACGCCACGACCTCCCGACGGATGCGCGCCCCGCCCCGCCTTCGCATCGCCTCCCGCTGCCAGTGCAACAGGTGCGTCTCGTCGTGGAGAGGAGAGGAACGCGATATCCGGCCGAGCGAAAAATCGCCGGCAAGGAACTCCAGGGAGAAGGGGGAGACGGACCCGCTCGGGGACCAGCTCAGCGTCGCCAGATAGGCGCCGAGTCCCTCCGGCAGGAAACCCCGTTCCCGATATTCCCTTACGGAGGTCGAGCCGGTACGCTTGCTGAGCTTTTGCCGGTCCATCGAGAGGATCATGGGGATGTGCGCGAAGACGGGACGCGGACAGCCGAGCCGGTCCAGGATCGCCAGCTGGCGCGCCGTGTTGGGGATGTGCTCGTCCCCCCGCAGGACGTGGGTGATCCCCATCAGATGATCGTCCACGGCGGACGCAAAAAGGTAGGTCGGCACCCCGTCGCTCCGCTCCAGGACGAAGTCGCCGATCGTGCCGGCCGGGAAGAACTGCGCCCCACGAACCGCATCCTCGAAGGCGATGTCCCCGTCCCGAAGCGCGAAACGCCAACAGGGCCTTTCCCCGGAGGCGATGCGGCGCTTGACCTCGGCCGGGGAAAGGTTCCGGCAGCATCCGTCGTAGCGCGGCGGCTCCCCCCGCTCCAGCCGCTCCCGCCTCAGGGCATCGAGCCGCCCGTCCGAACAGAAGCAGGGATAGGCCGCCCCCGCATCCCTGAGCCGGAGCAGCCATTCCGAGTAGAGGCCGAGGCGCTCGCTCTGCCGATACGGAACGGCCCCGGAGACGTCCGGTCCCTCGTCCCAATTCAGGCCCAGCCAGCGCAGATCCTCCATCAGACGCACCTCGAAATCCCTTCGCGAGCGCTCGGCATCCGTGTCGTCGATCCTGAGGACGAAACATCCGTCCTTCCCCGCCGAGCGGGCGAACAGGAAATTGAAGAGCGCCGTCCGCGCCCCCCCGATGTGGAGCTCCCCGGTGGGCGAGGGAGCGAAGCGCGTCCGTATCATTCCGTGCCCTCCCCGTAAGCCAGGGTCGCCGCCGCCCAGCAGGTCATGGAACGCCCAAGGCCAGGATCCCCGGTCCCCTCGGCGGACTTCGCCTTGAGGTTGACGCAGTTTGGCCCGCCGGGGTTCAGGAGTGCCGAAAGCCGCATTCGCATCTCGGGCAGATGGGCGTTCAGGCGCGGGACCTGGGCCTGAATGACCGAATCCACCCAAAGGACCCGCCAGCCCTCGCCCCGAATGCGCTCCACGACGCAACGCAGGAGTTCCATACTGTCCGCGCCGCGGTACGCCTCGTCGCTCGCCGGAAAGAGGTTGCCGATATCCGGCAGCCCCGCCGCCCCGAGCAGCGCATCCGACACGGTATGGGCCAGGAGGTCCGCGTCCGAATGCCCCAGAAGCCCGAGGGGGGAGCCCTCGATGCGAACCCCTCCTAAAATCAGCGGGCGCTCCGGCACCAAGCGGTGCACGTCGTATCCCAGGCCGGTGCGAACGCCCAAGGGCCTCGCCGCCCCGCCCTTGAGCGCCCTCGCCATCTGTAGGTCCTCCGGCCACGTAACCTTGAAGTTCAAACGCTCTCCCTCCAGACAGCGGAGCTCCAGCCCCGCGGCAAGCCAGGCCTCGGCCTCGTCCCTGAAGGACGTTCCGTGCCGCTCCAAAACGGACAGCAGTGTGGTGCGGCAGAAGGACTGGGGCGTCTGGGTCGCAAAGAGCTCCTCCCGATCCACCGCCCGGATCCGTCCACTCCCCGCATCGATGCGCTTGAGTGCGTCGGCGATCGGAAGGACGGGCACCGCCCCGACGCCCTCGTCCGTCGCGGCCATCAGCCGTCTCAAAAGCGCTCCGCCCACGAGGGGACGGGCGGCGTCGTGCACCATCACGTAGTCACACGAACAGGCCGCGAGGCCGTTCATGACCGACTCGGCCCGCGTGCTCCCCCCCTCGGCCAAACGCAGCGGGACGACGCTTTCCTCCGGCCAGGCCTGAGACACGACCTCCCCACGGGGAAGGACCAGCACGACCTCCACAATTCCGTCATCACCCATAGAGGCTGCCAGGTCGGCGCTCCAGCGCCACAGCGGACGGCCCTCCAGAAGGCGAAACTGTTTTTTCTCCCCGCCGATCCGACTTCCGCTCCCCCCAGCGACGATCAAAAAAGAAAAGGAATTCATCGCCCTGCCCCCTCAGTCCGGAACGGCCGTTCTGGACTCGAGGGCCGTATGGAGCGTCATGCGGTCGGCAAACTCGATGGAACCCCCGACCGGAAGGCCGAAGGCGAGGCGCGTGACCTTGAGCGGCTCCGAACCGCCGGCCCCCTTCAGGACGTCCAGGAGCGCGTAATACGTGAGGTCCCCCTCCATGCGGGGATTCGTCGCGATGATGACCTCCTCGACCTCCAGCTCCCGTATGTGCTTCAGGAGAAACGCCACGCTCTCCGGGCTCAGGTCCTCGTCGTCGAAGGGGGAGACCCTGCCGCCCAGCACGTGATAGAGCCCGCTGTAGATGCCGGCCTGCTCGAAGGAAACGAGGTCGTCGATATTCTCGACGACGCAGAGCGTCCTTCGGTCCCTCAGGGCGTCGCGGCATATCGGGCAGGGGTCTCCCTCCGAGATGTTCCCGCACTCGCTGCAGGTGTGGAGGTCGTCCTTGAGAGAGGCGATGCTGGCCCCGAGTTCCCTGAGCAGCGCGGCATCCTGTTTGAGGAGATAAAAGACCATCCTGCGGGCGCTCTTGTTCCCCACGCCCGGGAACTTCGTAAAATGGGAGATGAGACGGCCGATCGGGTCCAAGGAAAATGACCTAGAAGCTCAGACCAAGCGAGCCCAGGGCTCCGGTGACGGCGCTCATTCTGGAGTTCGCGAGCTCCTTGCTCTTCAGCAGCCCCTCGTTGACCGCCGCCGTAACCAGGTCCTCCAGCATCTCCTTGTCCTCGGGCTTGATCACCTCGGGATCGATCCGAATCTCCACCAGGGCGCCCTGTCCCGTGAAGACCGCTTTGACCATCCCGCCTCCGACGCTGGCCTCGACGGTCTCCTCGCCCAGCTTCTCCTGGATCTCCATCATCTGGGCCTGCATCCGCTGGGCCTGCTTCATCATGTTGTTCAGTTTCATCCGGAAAACCTCCTAAATATTGAGCACCTGTCGCTGCCGATAAATCGCAAATCCAAGGCCGAAAAAAATCCGAACCCATCATGACATTCCGGCAGCTAATGGTGATACCCGGCCCCCCCAAGGATCGAGAACGCACGGTACAGCTGTTCGGCAAGGAACAGAAAACACATCTCGTGAGGGAACGTCATGCGCGAGAGGGACAGGGATTCGTCGGCCCGGGCCGCGACATCGCAGCTCGTTCCCCAGGGGCCGCCCACGATCAGCAGGACCCGCCCTGCCGTCCGCTCCATCTCCCGGGCAAGGAAGGAAGCCAGCTCCGTGCTGGTCCGCTCCGTCCCATCCTCCCGCAGCAGGACGGCACGGTCCCGAGGACGGATTCGCCTCAGCAGTTCCAGCCCCTCGCGCTCGATCGCCTCCTCGGGGCGAACCGCCGCGACATCGGGCACCCGATCCACCCCGACGATCCCCGTGGGACGAATGCGCGTCAGGTACTCCTGGGCCAAAGAGGCAATCCGCCTGTCCTTCAGCTTACCGACGGCGAGGATGACGATCTTCATCGCGCCCCCTGGCGATCCCTCCACGAGTACAGCCCCAAGCGGGTCGCCAGAACGCGAAGGACGAACGCCATCAGCCTCAGATCCTTCCTCCATCGTCCCGGTTCCTGAAAAAGTCTGTACAGCCACTCCATGCCGATCCTCTGCATCAGGACCGGAGCACGGGAGAGGCGGCCGGAAAACACATCGAAGGCTCCCCCCACGCCCACCGCCAATACATTGCCCAGACGCTCCCGGTGAAGGGCCACCCACTTCTCCTGTCGGGGCTGCCCCATGGCCACAAGGAGAATCTTTGCCCCGCTGGCGACCACGGCATCCGGCACGCCCGCATCCTCGAGGTCAAAATAACCGTCCCGAGCCCCCGCAACGGACAGCCCCGGGTAACGCGAGAGGAGGACCTCGGCACAGGCCGAGGCCGTCTCTCCCTTGGCCCCCAGGAAGTACACGGGCCACCCCTCGACCGCCGCGATGCGGCAGAGCTGTTCTGCGAAATCGATCCCCGCCACCCGTTCCAACATGGGCATCCCCAGGAAACGCATCCCCCAGAGCAGCCCGACCCCATCGGCCAGGACCATGGAGGCATCCTGCAGGATCTGGTGGTAGTCGGCATCCCGAACGGCCTCGTCCATCCCCAGGGCGTTGACGGTCACGACAAGCTGCGCTCCCCCTCCCCCGGGATTCGAGATCAGTCCCCGGGCTCGGGAGATCGCATAGTTCATCGACACGTTGTCGATCCGTACGCCCCAGAGCGAGGGCTTTTCCTGCGCCATCGGCGAGCGGGAGCGGCGCTTCAGGAGAAGGGGCAGGATCACCGCCAGCGCACAGAGCCCAGCAACCAGCCACCAGATCCGGGCCATGTAGGTGACGGGGGACTGAAGCAGTGCCGCGACGATACTCACAAGCGCACAAAGCCCCGCGACGAACCGGACGGCGTCCGGGTGTTCGAGCCCCCGGGCGATCATGTGCCGGTACAGCCGTTCCGTGCCGTAGGGCCGCTCCGAGAACATCATGCTGACCCAGCGCAACGAGACCTCCACCATCGGGATCGCAAAAAGCCCCAGCGAGAGGAAGAGCATCGAACTGAAGACGATGCCCTTGCTGGTGCCGAACATCGCCGTCCCCGCCACAAGAATGCTCCACATCGCGGACATGGAGAGCCCCGCCTGCCTGTAGGCGTTCCCGAAGCGGCTCCAGAAGGCTCCCAGCAGGGCCAGCCCCGAGAAGGCCATGAAGAATGCGTCCGGGGCGCCCCGCTCCATCAGGAGCACCGCCATGAGCATCAGAGAGAACGTGACGGCAAGAATGTGCCCCAGCAGTCCAGGAATCTCGTCCAGATGCCGGAACATCAGGGGAAAGAGGGTGAACCAGAGGGCCGTCGCAACCAGGGAGGCCGTCGGCGTGAGGTAGACGTATTCCCCGTCGGCAAAGCGAAGGAAATCGATCGAGGGACCAAAGAGCGCACAGACAAGGCCGACCAGCAGGTAGCCCAAACGCCATCGGGCATGGGAGAAGAGCCCTTCTCCCATGCCGACGACCCCGGCCAGGAATGCCCCCCCCACGACGACGCGGACGTCGGCGTTGCCGAACCACACCCCCAGCAGCACCCAGGTTCCCGCCAAAAGCAGATCGCGGAGATAGCCGTACTGACGAGGCTCCAGCGCTCGTTTCACCCAATACTGCACCCCGATGCAGACCAGTGCCGCAGCCGAGCACCCCATTACCGTCGCCGCGTAACCGTCCACCGCTCCGGTCCTCCTCCTAGGCCTTCCCGATCTCGGTCATCCCGCCCATATAGGGAACAAGCGCCTGCGGGATGGCGATGCTGCCGTCCTCGCGCTGACAGTTTTCCAAAATAGCGATCAGCGCCCGGCCTATCGCGATGCCGGAGCCGTTGAGGGTGTGGATGAACCGAGGCCGACCTCCGTCCGCCGGACGGTAACGCGCGTTCATCCTGCGGGCCTGAAAATCCTCGCAGTTGCTGCAAGAGCTGATCTCGCGGTACTTGCCCTGAGAGGGAAGCCAGACCTCCAGGTCGTAGGTTTTGGCCGAGCCGAAGCCGATGTCGCCGGAGCAGAGCGCCACGACGCGATAAGGCAGCTCCAGAAGCTGCAGGACCCTCTCCGCATTCCCGGTGAGCTTCTCAAGCTCCTCGTAGCTCGTCTCCGGCGTACAGAGCTTCACCAGCTCGACCTTGTCGAATTGGTGCTGACGCAGCATCCCTCGGACGTCACGACCGGCGGAGCCGGCCTCCCGCCGGAAACAGGGCGTGTAGGCCGTATAGTATCTGGGAAGGTCGGACTCCTCCAGGATCGTCTCACGGTGAAGATTCGTCAGGGGAACCTCGGCGGTCGGAATCATCCAGAGGTCCTCGCCGTCGATTCGATAGAGGTCCTCGGCAAACTTCGGCAGCTGCCCCGTCCCCTCCAAAACGGCGGAACGCACCATAAAGGGCGGGAGCACCTCCGTGTAGCCGTGCTGAAGGGTGTGCAGATCCAGCATGAAGGTGATCAGAGCCCGCTCCATCCGGGCACCCGCCCCCTTCAGGACGGTAAAACGGCTCTGTGCCAGCATGACGCCCTTTTCGAAGTCCATGATTCCCAGCGCCTCGGCCAGGTCCCAATGGGGCTTCGGTTCGAAGTCAAAATCCCGCGGTGTGCCCCAGGTGCGCACCACCGGATTGTCGTTCTCGTCCGCACCGACGGGGGTGCTCTCGTGCAGACGGTTGGGAAGGGTCATCAGGATAGCGTTCAGCTTCCCCTCGACCTCATCCAGGGTCGCATCGAGCGTCTTGATCCCGTCCCCCATAAGGCGTATCTCCTCCATGAGGGCGGAGGCATCCCCCCCCGTCCTCTTGGCCTCTCCGACCTTTCTGGAGCCCTCGTTCCTCCTGGCCTTGAGCTCTTCCGTCTCGGAGATCAGCCTGCGGCGCTCGGCATCCAGCGCCTCCAGAACGCCGAGGTCGAAATCGTGTCCGCGGTTCGCAAGACAACGGGCCGCCTCCTCGCGATTCGCCAATATCCAGCGCAGATCAAGCATCGTACCCCCCCTCCTTTGCCCCGCCCGAGAGGCGGATGTTCCTGAGCAGACTCGCCATTTCAATCGCACTGTACGCGGAATCCGCCCCCTTGTTGCCCGCCTTGCTGCCGGCACGAAGCAGGGCCTGTTCCAGAGTGTCACAGGTCAGGACGCCGAAGATCACCGGAACGCGGTGCTCCAGCCCCACATGGGCCAGCCCCTTCGACATTTCGGCGGAGACGTAGTCGAAGTGCGGGGTGTCGCCCCGAATGACCGCGCCCAGAGCAATGATCGCATCGTACTTCCCGCTCAGGGCAAGCTCCTTGGCGACCAGTGGAAGCTCCCATGCGCCCGGTACGCGAAACACCTCGATGGCGTTATGGGAGACGTCATGACGCAAAAGTGCGTCCTTGGCGCCCTCCAGAAGCTTTCCGGAGATAAGGTCGTTGAACCTGGAGACGACAATCGCCACCGAAAGTCCCGTTCCCAGCAATTTTCCTTCTATCGTCCGCATCGCGAAAAAGCCTCCTTTTAAAAATCACGCCCCCCTCACCAGGAACGAGGGGCTGCATCTGCATTCCCAAAGTCGGTAAACGAGCGATGGAGAGGCGGTGCCGCCCGGCTACAGGCAACGCAGCATGTGCCCCATCCTCAGCTCCTTGGTCCGCATGTACCCCTCGTTGTAAGCGTTCGGCTCGATCAGCAGGGGAACACGATCCACAATCTCCAGGTCGTATCCCGCCAGGCCTATGACCTTCTTCGGATTGTTCGTCAGGAGCCGGATGCGCCGCAGGCCGAGGTCCATGAGGATCTGGGCCCCGGTGCCGTAGTCCCGAAGGTCCGGCGGAAAACCGAGCGCCACGTTGGCATCGACCGTATCCATCCCCTCGTCCTGAAGCCTGTACGCCTTGAGCTTGTTCACCAGCCCGATCCCGCGGCCCTCCTGACGCATGTAGAGCAAAACGCCCGCGCCCTCCCTCTCGATCATCGAAAGGGCCGCATGCAGCTGCGGCCCGCAGTCGCAGCGCAGGGAACCGAAGATATCTCCGGTGAAACACTCGCTGTGCACCCGCACCAAGACGGAGTCCAGCCCGGCGATATCCCCCTTCACCAGGGCGACGTGCGTGTGGGCGTCGTCGTTCTGCAGCTTGCTGCGGTAGGCATGGGCCCGAAAAATGCCGAACTCGGTCGGCAGGCTGACCTCCACCTGCTTCTCAATCAGCTTCTCACGGGCGCAGCGCCAGGCGATAAGGTCCTTGACCGCAATGAATTTCAGCCCATGCCGCTTCGAGAATTCGATCAGATCCGGAAGACGCGCCATGGAGCCGTCGTCGTTCATAACCTCGCAGCAGAGCCCGGCTGCGGGCAACCCCGCCAGACGGACCAGGTCGACCGTGGCCTCCGTGTGTCCGGCCCGCATCAGGACCCCCCCCTCCCGAGCCTCCAGGGGAAAGAGGTGCCCGGGACGCAGAAAGTCCTCGGGACGGGCTGCCGGATCGGCCAACAAACGGGCGGTAAGGGCCCGCTCGGACGCCGAGATGCCCGTCGTGGTCCCCTCCCGGGCGTCCACCGTAACCAGGAAGGCGGTCGACTTCTTGTCCGTGTTGTGCGTTGTCAGGGGGTCAAGCTGGAGCCTGCGGGCAATCTCGCCCGACACGGGGGCGCAGATGAGACCCCGTGCGTATCGGGCCATGAAATTGACGTTCTCGGTCGTGGCGTAGGCCGCGGCCACGATCAGGTCGCCCTCGTTCTCGCGCCCTTCATCGTCCGCGACAAGGACCATGCGCCCCTGACGAAGTTCCTCAATGGCCTCCTCGATCGTATTGAAAACGGCTCCCTTTTCAAGCTCCTGTATTTCAGTAACCAAGATCCTTCAACTCCTCGATCGACAAACGCGTCCCCCGGCCCGATCGGCCGAGGAGACGCTCCACATACTTGCCCAGAATGTCGGTCTCCAGATTCACGACGGACCCCGTCCTCATCCGCCCCAGGGTACAGGACGCGAGTGTGGTCGGGATGAGCCCGACGGAGAAGTCCGAGTCGGAGACGTCGACGACGGTCAAGCTGACGCCGTCGATCGCGACCGATCCCTTGGACACGATACCCCTCAGGAGGTCGGGCACAGCGCCAAAACGCGCCACTCGTGTCCGCTCGCTCCCCTCGAGACGCCTCAGGACGGCGGTACCATCGACGTGCCCCAGCACCAGATGGCCGTCCAGCCGGCTGCCCAGCGTCATGGCCCGTTCCAGGTTCACGGATATCCCCGGCCTCAGGCCGGAGAACCATGTCCGCTCCGCAGTCTCCGGCATCATCTCCACGTCGAAGACGTCTCCGTGCAGGGCGACGACCGAGAGACAGACGCCGCTCACGGCGACGGACTGCCCGAGCACCAGCTCCCGGGCCGTCCCGGGCCACTCTATGGAGAGAAGGTATACGGCATCCGTCCGGTGAAAGGCACGAACCGTACCGACCGCCTCTACAAGTCCGGTGAACATGAAAAACGCGCCTCCAGCAAAAAGTCCTTACCAACCCGACGCGCCCTGGCGTCTTTCAGAAGGACGGAATCGGAGACCGCCTCCAGGCGTAATCCCGTCCCGAGCCCCGGCCCCTCGCCCATGATGCGATGCGAGGAGAAAAGGGCTAGTTCGTCCGCAAGGCCAAGCGCCATGAACGACGTCAAAACCCTCGCCCCCCCCTCGACCATAAGGCTGAGAACCCCCTCCTCCACCAGACAGGAAAGTGCCGCACCGAGGTCCACGAGCCCCCGAGATTCGGGGATCCTGCGGATTCGGGCTCCGGCTTCAGCCAAGGCCTCGGCTTTGGCGGTGTCGCTGCAGCAGGTGAGGATCAGGCACCCGCCAGAGACGACCTTGGCTCCGATTGGAGTGGAAAGCCTGGAATCCAGGACGACACGAAGGGGATGCCGTCCCTCCGTGTGCCGCACGGTCAGCTCGGGGTCATCCCGAAGCACGGTGCCGACGCCCACCAGCACGGCATCGTGGGAAGCACGCATCCGATGCGCCCACTGCCGTGCCTCGGGACCTGTAATCCACCGGCTCTCCCCATTCGTCAGGGCAATACGCCCATCGAGCCCGGCTGCGGCCTTGAGCGTCACCCAGGGACGCCCCAAGGTCTGAACTCGGACAAAGCCCCTATTCAGCCACCGGCACTCCGGCTCCAGGCAGGGTCCGGCCACCTCGACCCCTCCGGTGCGCAGGACCTCCAGCCCCTTGCGATCCACCCTGGGATTTGGGTCCGTCATCCCCGCGACGACGCGCGCTACGCCCTCCTCCACGAGACGGGGTGCGCAGGGCGGCGTCCTGCCGACATGACAGCAGGGCTCGAGGTTGACATAGGCCGTAGCGCCGCGGGCCGTCTCCCCACGGCGGGCAAGGTCCTCGAGGGCCGCGACCTCCGCGTGGTCCGCGCCGCAACGCGCATGGTATCCCTCACCTATCACGCGATCGTCGCGAACGAGGACGCAACCCACCATGGGATTGGGCGACGTCTTCCCCGTTCCCCGGCAGGCCAACGACAGCGCACGACGCATGTAATATTCGTCTATTTTACGATCGGACACGATTTTGTCCATCTCCTTGTACCGAAAACCATAGTCTGACCATCCTTACTATTATACCGGAAGAACGCCTCCGAAAACGAAGATCAGCCCATTCCTGCCCTCGACGGCCCAGTCCGTCCATTCGTCATGCGTGGTTCTTCGCAAGGAAAGTATCCCGTTTCCGCAAACATGGTGTATGATTTGGACTCATTGTACTTTTTATCTTCACCGAAAAAACAGTAGAGGCAGGGTGGACATCCATGGCACGGAACAACTCGGAAAGGACAAACAAACTTCTCATTTTTTGTCTCTTCATCTGCTTCCTCCTCCCGTTACCCGCTCCCTCCGCCCACGCCGAAAGCCCGGCCTCGGACTTCTTACGGCTGGCCGGCAAGCTGACCCCCGGGATGACCTTCACCGCTACCGAGGAGCTTCTCGGCCCCCCTGCGGAGACGCATCCGGTCGGAGGCGACGCCGCTCTCCTCCGCAAATCGTGGCTGCACGGGGAGCTGGGCATCGAAATTTATTTCCTGAAGGAGGCGGCCTACCGGATCGATCTCTCACACCGCTTCGAGGGCAAGCTCGATCTGCTGCGTACCCTGGACGAGCTTACGCGCCAGGGACAAAGGACGTACGGGTCCATGCCGCGCTTCGACACCCAAAAAAACGAATACTACTGGGAATCGGGAGGCCGTCGCCTCTCGTTTTCCCGATACGACTCCCAGACGATACGCGTACGCCACAGCAACGCTCCTTGATGGTGACGATTGCGGCCCGATGCGATGCAAGGGAGGCATCCGCCCCATTTTTACAGGGACCGTGCCGCGACGGACGCTTTTTCCGCGTTTTCGGTTTTCAAGGTGATCCGTTTCTAAGGTAGGAGGGCTTTTTTTGAGAGGAATTTCGCGTTTTTCGGCAGGAACCTTCCTGATGTTCGTCCTCTTTGCACACTTCATGGCAGGCGGCATTGCGGAGGGCAAGGGCATCCCAAGCGTCAGGAAGCAGAGCTACGACGTGGTTGTGGCCGGAGGCGGAATTGGAGGGATCGCGGCCGCCATACAGGCCGCCCGGCTCGGAGCCAGCGTCCTTGTCGTCGAGCCAAGCGCCTGGATCGGAGGACAGGCAACAGCCGCCGGGGTCTCTACCATGGACGACCTCAGCCGTCTCCGCAGTGGGCTTTACCTCGAATTCATCACCAAGCTCCGCGGATACTACGAGCCGTTGGGCAAATCCATGGGGACGTGCTATTGGGACGCCCGAAGCGTGGCCTTCGAACCCTATATCGGTCAGCGCATGCTCTACGAGATGATCGACGAGACCCGCAAGGGAGGCCAGAACACTCTGGACATCCTCCTCTCCTCCACGGTGACGGAGGTGCGGCGCGAGAAGCGGACGGTGCGGGGCCTGACCGTCCACAACGCCGGCGGAGCCCACAAAATCACCTGCCGCGTCCTGATCGACGCGACGGAGTACGGGGATATCCTGCCCCTGGCAAAAACCGCGTATCGAGCCGGAAACTCCATCTCGCCCTTCGTCGATCCCGAAGCCATGATCCAGGACATCACCTGGGTCGCCGTCATTCAAAAGTATCCGGGCGGCATCCCCGGCCATCTGCGCATGACAACGCCCCTGCCCGGCTACGAACTGGCTCGGCGCAACTACGAGAGTTACGTCACCCGGGACGGGATGGACTTCAAGGGGACCTATCCCGTAACGCTGCCGGTCAACTTCGTCAGCCACAACGCCTATCGCGGCCTCCCCGACTCCTCCTCCCATTGGGGCTACGATGCGAACCGGGAGAACTGGCCCCATATCTCCAAGTGCGGCGTCAATTGGGGCAACGACTATCCGGGGAAATACGGCTGGAACGGAAAGCGGGGTCTGCCCGCCGCCTACCTGGAGAACCCCGACCTCCGCAGGAGGGTGGAGCGGGACGCGCTGATCAAGACCCTCCACTTCATTTACTACATGCAAAACGAGCTGGGAGAGAATTGGTCCGTCGCGGACGACGAATATCATCATCCCGTCCTGCCTCAGGCCGCCGAGGGCCTGCCCGACGAGTGGCTGGAGATCGTCCGGCGCATGCCCCCCATCCCCTACGTCCGGGAGTCGCGTCGTATCGTGGGGGATTTCACCCTGACCTCCGCGGAACTGCTGAAAAACTCCCTGAGCTACAGGGACGGCCAGACCAATCAGGAATTCCCGGACGCCATCGCCATCGGAGGCTACATCCTCGATCTGCACGGTGCGGACACGGATTCTGACATGGAATGGATCTTCGACGAGAAGGCGGCTGCGGTACAGCACAACCGGCCGAGAGGCCCGTTTCAGGTCCCCCTGCGCGCACTCGTTCCACAGGACACGGACGGCCTGCTCGCGGCGGAAAAAAATCTGTCCATGTCCCGCCTGGCCGCCGGGGCGCTGCGCCTTCAGCCCATATCCATGATGACTGGCCAGGCCGCAGGCGCCCTTGCCGCCCTGTCCATCCGGGACGGCGTCCAACCCCGAGCGCTTCCCGCCGTCCGCGTCCAGCGCGCCCTGCTGGAGGCCGGGGTGGTGCTGTCGCTCTGCAAATACTCGGACGTTCCTCCGGCACACCCTTACCACAACGCCACGCAAATCGCCAATCTCTACAGGCTGGTCGTTCCGGTCGAACCCCCTCACGCCCCGTCCTACAACATCAGCGACCTCGACGACGCCGTCCTGGCCATGGCCATCATCAAGGGACACGACAAGGGCGTCTTCGGCGTGGACGAGATGCTGACGTGGCGCGAGACCGTCGCCATGATGGAAAAGGCCCGCTCGGCATCCGGAACGGCCCTGGGCAACATTCCTCCTCTCGGGGACAAACCCGACGCCTTCGTGAATCGGGGCCAGTTCGCCAAAGCCCTCTGCGATGCCTTCGGCTTTCTTCAGCCCGGCGTATTCGCCAATGGGGGGGAGAAAGGGCAGTTCTTCTCCCTGCCGGAGCACCCCAACACCCCGGCGGTAGCAGCCCTTGCGCCTCTCGGCATCCTGGATCTCTACAAGTCGGAGCGGGAATTTCGATTCGGCCGTCCGGTGACGCGGGGGGAAGCCGCAGAGATGGTGATGAGGGCGATGACCATCGCAAAGCTGCCCTGATTCTTCTCCCGAAGCACAGGGAGCCCGTGAGGGGCTCCCGTTGCCGAGGGCATCTGTATCCATCTAAACAAACGCTAAAAAGCTGGAAAATAAGATGGACCGTCAATTTTCCGCATCCCCCCGCTCGTTCGAGGAGCATTCCGATCGCTCCCCGAACGGGCGGGGTTTTTCATTCCAGCATCATAGGATAAGCCCCATCTTCTTGACACCCTGGACACTTGTCGCCAGAAGAGCCTGTTCCCGAACCCTACTTCGCTCCCGGCAACGGCAGTAACGACAGCCGTGCACTTCCTTCACGTCGTCGAAGCCTCTCCACTGTCCGCCTCCGACCTCAAGTTCCAGGCGGTGTTTTGCAACTTCCTCACGCCATCCTGCCGCCACCGGCATTCCGGCTGCGGTTGCATTACAAGGGCGAGAGGAGGATAATGGAACGGCTTATCGAGATGTTTTTTAAAATGATACGATAGGCGCGTTCGATCCGATCCTCTTCTTTTCGAATTCCATCTTGCCCCGAACGGAGGGACGCCCATGTGGAGCCTGTACGACGCATTGATCTCGGGGATCCCCAGCGGGCTCACCGTCAGCGCCTACAACCTCGGGTGCCGCTGGACGACGGTTGCTGCGGCAGGGAACGTCGGCATCGCCCATACGACGCACGGAAGGGGTCCGGATCGTCTGCACGACGGGCCCCTGACGGGCATGGCCCTGCGGGATGCGGCCGCCCTGGCCAAATCCTGGGACTTTCCAGAGGCCTCCTTGGGCGTCGCGGCCATCAACGCCTACTACAACACCTGGGACAGGGCCCGGTCGCTCCCGGGCTTCAAGGCAGCGGACGAGCTGAGGGACGACATCGGGAGCCGGACGGAGAAGAACGCCTTTTACGCGTTCCGGGACGAGATTGAGGGGAAAAGAGTCGCCATTGTCGGGCATTTTCCTCATATCGAAGAACGGATTGCGCCGCTGTGCCGGCTCTCCATCCTGGAGCGCACCCCCTCCCGGGGCGACTACCCCGACAGCGCCTGTGAGTACATCCTGCCGGATCAGGACTACGTCTTCATCACCGGCATGACCCTGGTCAACAAGACGCTGCCGCGCCTTCTGCAGATCTGCGGAGACGCCCGGGTGTCGCTGGTGGGCCCGACGGTGCCGCTCGCCCCGATTCTTTTCGCCCACGGGGTCGACAACCTCTCCGGGTTCGTCTGCACGGAGCCGGAGAGGGTGGACGAGACCGTTCGGCGCGGCTGTTCGATGGAGATCTTCACGGGCGGGCGCATGGTCAGCATCGACGCGCTCAGCGCCGGGGGACGTTCGGAATGACCGCCGGGAGCGGACCGGGCATGGACGACGCCCTGGATTACGACTCGATCGCCAGCGAGGTCTTTGCGCCGCTGTATCCCGTGGTCGCGGAGGCAATCCTGAAGCGCACCGGCATCCTCTCCGGCAGGATGCTGGACATCGGATGCGGGGGCGGGCACCTGGGCTATGCCGTCATGGAGAAGGCCGAGTTCGAGGGCTGGCTTCTCGACATCTCTCCCGATGCCGTCGCCCTCTGCCGGAGACGCTCGCTCGAACTGGGACTGGAGGACAGGAGCCGCTGCCTCGTCGGGGATGTTCATGCCCTGCCGTTCGGGGACGCTTTTTTCGACCTCGTCGTCAGTCGGGGTTCTCTCGGGTTCTGGCGCGATTATCCCTTGGCGTTTCGGGAGATCCGCAGAGTGCTGAAGCCCGGCGGAAAGGCCTACGTCGGAGGCGGGCTCGGGAACCGGGAGACGTTCGAGCGGATAAGGGGGCCCGGATGCGGGAGCTCGATCCGGACTGGCCCGCCAGTATCAGGAAAAAACAGCGCAACGCCTCCACCGCGGAGCTCCGCGACATCATAGAACGCCTGGGGCTCGGATGCGAGGTCGTGGAGAGCGAGGACGAAGGCCGATGGTTCGTCCTGTCGCGGCCGGGGCCCTGACATGGGAAGGCTGCGCCCGGAACTTCTTCCGAAAGGGCGGATATGGCCGTTGATGGTGGCCGCCCCCGTCGCCCTGTTCTTCCTGTCCTTCGCCATCGGCAGGTACCCCATCGGGGCCGGGACACAGGTGCTGCTCTCTATGGGGCCGGCGAAGCCGAAGGCGACCGACGCCTCCCTGGCCGACGAACTGCAGGAGCAGCTGGGGATACCGGTGATCGTGGTGGACGCCTCGATGGAAAACGTCGAGGAGACCTATGCGTTCCTGGGGCGTATCCTGGGCCGGGAGGAGCGCGCCGCCGCACTGGCCGCGTACTGCAGGGCGGCGCTCGATGACGTGAGGAGGAAGGTCTCCGCCATTCCCGAGGAGAAGCGCGTCCGCGTGTACTACGCCGAGGGACCCGACGGCCTCTCCACGGAGCCCGAATCGTCCGCCCACGCGGCGGTCCTGAAGTTTGCCGGGGCCAAAAACGTGGCCGACGTGAAGCTCGTTCCGGGAAGCGGCATGTCTCCGGTGTCCCTGGAACAGGTTCTGCACTGGGACCCCGAGGTCATCATCGCTTGGGAGGACCTCCGCGGCGGCGCACACGCCATGATAGGGAACAATCCGGACTGGGCAGGCATCCGCGCCGTGAAGGACGGACGCGTCTACGCCATGCCGAACACCCCCTTCAGCTGGATGGACCGCCCTCCGTCGGTCAACCGCTTTCTGGGCCTCCAGTGGGTGGCTCATCTGTTCTATCCCGAGGTCTATGACGTCGACATCCGGGCGGTGACCCGGGAGTTCTACGACCTGTTCTACTCCGTGAAGCTCACGGACGCCCAGATCGACGACCTCCTGAAGAACGCCGTGAGCGCCCCGGACCGGCCGAAAACGGGCCGGTGACGGGCGGCTTCCGACTCGCATAGCGACAGGGAGGATTTTCATGTCCACGAACGTTCTGAGACTGCCGAGCTTTGAGAACCTGCCCACGCGGGAGGAGGTGCTGGACCGCCTGTTCGCGCTGTGGCGGCCCGAGCTTCCGGCCGAGATTGTCGCGGTGGAGGACGCTCTGGGCCGGGTCACGGCGGAGGACTGCCGCGCCCGGATCAGCCTGCCGGTGGTGCGCGCCTCCGCCGGGGACGGGATCGCCGTCGATTCCCGACGGTTCCGGGACGGGCTCCCGGACACCTCGGACTGGCAGATGGGAAGGGATTTCGTTCGGGCCGACACGGGGGACGATTTCGACGACCGGTTCGACGCCGTCGTCATGATCGAGGACGTCGAGCTGGACGGCGACGGCCAGCTCCGCATCCGCAGCGGGGTGACGGTGCGGAGGGGAAGCAACGTCCACCCCTCCGGGAGCATCGTGACGGAGGGGGAACTGCTGGTGGCCAGGCACATGCCGCTGCGGCCGAGGGACCTGGCCTGCCTCCACCTCGGAGGCGTCTGGGACGTCCCGGTGCTGAAGAGGCCCGCGGTGGCCTTTATCCCCACGGGGAACGAACTCGTCCCCCCGCGCAGCGCGGTACCCCGTGGAAAGAACGTCGACAGCAACAGCGTGCTCGCCCGGACCAGCCTCCAACTCCTGGGCGCGGAGCCGCTTCTCTACCCCATCGTCCCCGACGACAGGACGATGCTGAACGCGGCGCTGGACGACGCCCTGGGGAGGGCGGACATCGTCATCCTCAACGGCGGCTCCTCCAAGGGGGGCGAGGACCACAACGCCCGCCTGCTGCACGAACGGGGAACGGTGCTGTGCCACGGGGCCGCCGCCGCTCCGGGCAAGCCGCTGTGCGCGGCGATGGTGGACGGCAAACCCATCGTGAACCTTCCGGGCCCCTTCATCGCGGCCTATCATGGGTTCGAGTGGTGCATCGGTGCCCTGGTGTCGTACTGCCTGCATCAGCCGAAACCCGAGCACCGTCCCCTGGAGGTGACGCTCTCCGGGGGCCTGCCGAGCTCGGATCAGGTCTCGCTTTTGTGCAATCTCGACGTGCGTCGTGGCGAGGATGGAGGGTACGTCGCCCATCCCATCGACTTCAGGCGCTCGTCGGCCGCACGAACGGCATCCGCCAACGCCCAGTACATGACGCCGCCGGGCGGTCCGGTCCCGAGTGCGGACAGCAAGCTCGTCGTCGAGCTCCTCAGGGAGGCGGGGTCCATCGCACGCGACCCGACGGTCGGGAACGTCTTGGAGAAAGGACGCTCCCCGTTTTCCCGGTGATTTTCCGGCGGAGTTCGCATTTTTGTCATCTTGAGGTGGGGGTAAGATTGCTCGAGGTACGGGTGAGGAAACGCCTGGGAAACTTCTCGACGGAGGCGGATTTCGCACTGGAGGAAGTGGGGATCACGGCCCTCTACGGCCCCTCCGGCGCGGGGAAGACCACGCTGCTCAACATGGTCGCCGGGCTCGTCGTCCCCGATGAGGGGCGCATCGTCTGCGACGGAACGGCCTTCTTCGACTCGGAGCGGAAGATCTTCCTGCCCGTGCAGCAAAGGGGCATCGGTTACGTGTTTCAGGAGCACCGCCTCTTTTCGCACCTCTCGGTTCGGAACAATCTGCTCTTTGCCTCGCGTTTCTGCGGGCGTCCCTTTTCCCGGGACTATTTCGACCGAGTGGCCAAGCTGCTCGAGTTGGGGCCGATGCTCGACCGCACGACCTCATCCCTGTCCGGAGGGGAGAGCCAGCGCGTCGCCATCGGCCGAGCGCTTCTGGCCTGCACGTCCGTCCTTCTGATGGACGAACCCCTGGCCTCGCTCGACTCTCAGCGCAAGGAGGAGTTGATGCGGTACATCGCCACGATCCCCCGCAGGCTCGGCGTCTCCGTCCTGTACGTCACCCACGCCGAGGACAAGATCCCTCGCCTTGCCGACCGGGTGCTCCTGGTCCGGCGTGGGGCGAAGACCCGGCCGGCCCCTGCGGGAAATGGCGTCGGGCGGCCCCGGCATAACGAATTTGCACCATCGCTTGACGATCGCTCTATTGAAAATACCGAAAGGATGGGTGTGAAACGATGAAGGAAAGAAAAGGAACTACAACGTTTTTGGCGGTCCTGTTCTTCTTCGCGGCTGCGGTGTCCTCGGCCTGGGGGCAGGGCGTCTCCGTGACCACGGGGGCGGGTTACAAGCAGATGGTGGAGGAACTGGGCAAGGCGTACCGGGAATCAGGCGCCGAGCTCGAGGAGATGTATGGCGGTCTCATCGGACAAATCCTGGTTCAGATCAAGCAGGGGAGCGGTGCCAACGTGGTGATCTCGGACAAGGGGACGCTGGACGCCGCCTCGCAGGGCGTCGAGTTCGGGCGCTTCGAGGCGCTCGGGGACACGGTGCTGGTGCTCGCCTGGCGAAAGGGGGTGGCCCTGTCGATACCAGGAGATCTTGAAAAGGAGGAGATCGCCCGAGTCGCCATGCCCGACCCCAAGGCGGCCATCTACGGACGCGCCGCGTCCAAGTTCCTGGAATCCTCCGAAATCGGGGCCAGGATCGGGGCCAAACTGTCGGTCGTCTCCTCCGTCCCGCAGGTCTTCTCCTACCTGGTGTCCGGGGAGATGGACGCGGGGTTCGTCAACCGCGTCATGGTGCTCAACGCTGGGGACAAGCTGGGCGGATGGCTGGAGATCGTCGAGGGATATCCGCCCCTGAAGATGGTCGCCGCAGTCGTCCAGGGGCATGAGAAGGATCCGAAGGTCCTGGACTTCCTGGCCTTCCTGACGGGGGAGAAAGGAAGGGGGATCCTGAAACGGCACGGCATCTGGTGATGGAGCCTTCCTGTCCGCCATGTCGGAGTCCGGGTCCCTGAGCTTCCCCGTACTGCTGACGCTGCGGGTGTGCGCGGCCTGCGCCCTGCTCTATCTCGGAGTGGGGCTTCCCTGCGCTTGGTTCTGCCGTCGGCGGCGCAGCCTCGCCGCCCGTGCGCTGTCGTTTCTGGTGACGATTCCCCTGATATTCCCCCCGGTGGCCATGGGTTTTCTCCTGCTGCTCCTTCTGGGGCGTAACGGCCCCGTGGGGGGAGCTCTCGAGCGCTGGGCCGGGCTCCGCATCGTGTTCTCGGAGGCCGGAGTCGTGCTCTCCGCGTTCGTCGCCGGACTGCCGCTGGTCGTCCGGCCCCTTCAAGCCGCGATGGAGCGCCCCGAGCTCTACAAGCTCGAGGAGGCCGCGCAAACCCTGGGGTGCGGCGCGCTCGGGACGTTCTGTTTCGTCACCGTACCGCAGACCTCCCGGGTACTCTTCTCCTGCCTCCTCCTGGGGATCGCCCGGGCCTCGGGGGAGGTGGGCATCACGATGATGCTGGGAGGGAACATCTCGGGTCGAACCAACACCCTGTCCCTGGAGATCTTCAACTGCGTCTCCAGAGGCGATTTCGATGCCGCGCTGCGGCTGTGCGCCGTTCTGGCCGTCCTCGGGGTACTGCTGTACGTTCTTCTGGAGGGCTGCCGCGGCAAGGGGGACGTTCCGTGACCGGAAAAAATTACTTCGCTGCATGAAAGGAGAATATCGACGATGTTTTGGGTATCCGACAGCCGCATAGAGGCGTGGATCGAGGAGGACCTGCATTTGATGGACGCGACGGTGGAGGCCCTGGGGATCGAGGAGCGTCCCGGACGGGTGGAGTGTTTTCCCAAGGAGGACTGCGTGATAGCCGGCGTGGAGGAGGCGGCCCGGATCTTCAGGACCGTGGGAGCGGGAGCGTCGGTGGAGCGTCCGAGCGGCAGCGTCCTGACGGCCGGCACCGTCTGTCTTCGGGCCGAGGGGACGGCGGGTCGGCTCCATGCCGTCTACAAGGCGGCACAGAACGTGATGGAATACGCCTCGGGGATCGCGACGCGATGCGCGCGGCTCGTGAGGAACGCAAAAAACGCGGCCCCATCCGTGGAGGTCGCCGTAACCCGGAAGCACTTCCCCGGGACGAAACCCCTCTCCGTAAAGGCCGCCCTCGCCGGAGGGGCGACCGCACACCGGCTGGGGCTCTCGGAATCCATCCTCGTATTCGATCAGCACCGGGAGTTTATGACGGAGCAGGAGTTTGCGACCGCGATTCCCCGGATGGCCGCGCGATATCCCGAGAAGAGGATCATGGCGGAGGTCGACTCGACGGAGGAGGCCGTCCGTTTTGCCGAGGCGGGCGTCGATGTCGTCCAGTGTGAGCGTTTTTCTCCCCCCGAACTCCGCGAATGCGTCGGGCGGATACGGCGTATCCGGCCCGGGATACGCGTCTCTGCCGCCGGGGGCGTCAACGCGGACAACGCGGCGGAATACGCCGCCACAGGGGTGGACGTCCTCGTCACCTCATGGGTGTACTTCGGCAAGCCTCAAGACGTCAAGATGCGGTTTTCCCGACTTTGAAACCGATGGGAAGAAGCTGACAGATAAACACGACAATCGAAATGCAGAACGGGGGGAATTCCCCCCGTTCTGATGTAGACCTGTGAGCCGCCTACCCTTTCCGCCTCCGGAGGAGGAGCAGTCCAGGGACCAAGAGGGACGCTGTCCCCCAAGCCAGGGCGTTGCAGCTTCCGCCGCCGTTGTCGGCATTTTGTCCTCCTTGATCGGAGGGACGTATAGTCACGCTCATTCTGGGAGTTGCCACTCGATCTATTGTCGTAGATGCCTCCGGATCTTTGCGTTCCTCCTGCGTTCCAAAGAAAATGGTATATTTCAATTCGGCGAACTCCTCATTCAAACGTGAGCCATCATTGCCCGGTTGCTGTCGAGCGTGCGACCTGAGGAGAGACAGCCTACGGGGATAAGAATTCAACACCAATGGATTCTGGACATCGTCATTGACATCCAACAGATCGGCCGTATGCGTTCTTAGACGCAAATAACCGTATTCCGAAAAAAATAAATTATCCAACTCATTATTGAATACAGCCTCGTAATCCGGGGAAACCTCAAGCAGTTCCCCGACCGATCCTATATCCGTGGA
This sequence comes from Fretibacterium sp. OH1220_COT-178, assembly GCF_003860125.1. Taxonomy (NCBI): domain Bacteria; kingdom Thermotogati; phylum Synergistota; class Synergistia; order Synergistales; family Aminobacteriaceae; genus Fretibacterium; species Fretibacterium sp. OH1220_COT-178. The sequence goes on from NZ_RQYL01000001.1 coordinate 81,032, forward strand.
AATATCCACGGAGGCCGTTAAGAAAACGGAGCGACGCAAATAATCATCGGCATCCATACGTCCATTTTTGTTGAAGTCCACCACATCGACATAAACCGTCCGAACTTCCGTGCCCTTCATCAGCATCCGCTCAATCTTATTTCCAGCTTCATCGGCAAACTGAATCTGCTTGGGCATAGAATAAAATCGACGCCCGCTAAAAAGAAAAGGCTTTGCCCAACTGGAGGCAGGCAATAAAAGAATGCCTGCCCCAAAAACCACCAATATAAGACCTACAATCAATCTTCTTGTGTTCCGCACGTTCATCCCTCCTAAATTTTATGTCCAAACCAAAAGCCAAATCTTAAAAATTTCCAAATAAAAATCTTTGCTTTTAAGGCCCTCTCTCCCAATTGGCCCCCTTGCGAGCCAGCCTCTGGGGAATCCGGTCCCCCCGAAGCAGGTCGTCGGGAGTCTGGCGCTCCACAATCACCTCGGCCTCTCCTCCCTTCACGAGGACAACGGCCGGACGGCAAAGCCGATTGTAGTTGCTTGCCATCGAGAACGTGTAGGCCCCCGTGTTGAACAGAGCCAGGATATCTCCCCTGCGCGGTGAGGGAAGGCGCACGTCCTCGATCAGAATATCCCCTGTCTCGCAGCACTTTCCCGCAACGGACATCCTTTTCGCCTCCCGAGACAAGGGGGCATCGACGCGATTCGCCAAAGCGGCCTCATAGACCGCCTGATAGAGCGCGGGACGCGGGTTGTCGGCCATCCCGCCGTCCACACCGATATAGTTTACACCAGGAAGCTCCTTGACCGTCTCGACCCGATACAATGTGATGCCAGCCTCCGAGACGATCCAGCGCCCCGTTTCTATGGAGACGTGCGGAAGCTCGAGACCTCCGGCTGCGCAATCACGCACCAGAGCCTGCATCATCGCATCGGTGAACAGGCTCAGAGGCACATGGGGCTCGGACGGGTGCGAACGCGCTCCAAACCCGCCGCCCAAATTCAGCTCCCGGGTGCAAAAACCGAAATCCTCCTTCAGACGCCTCATCGCGGAGACGACCCGAACGACGGACCGGACGTGCGCCTCGGGTTCGAAAATCTGGGAGCCCACGTGAAAATGCAGACCTCGGAGCTCAAGCCACTCCGCCTCCAAGGCCTTGCGAACGGCTTGGGGCAACAGATCGCCGTCCAGGGGCAGACCAAACTTGCTGCCCTCCTGCCCTGTGGTGATGTAGGCATGGGTATTGGGGGCAATCCCCGGGGCGACGCGGAGCAGAATCTCCGACCTGCGCCCCTTACGGGCCGCAAGTTCCGCAAGAACCTCAAGCTCCATCAAGCCATCGACGATGATTCGGCCGATTCCCGCATCGAGGGCCGCGCTCAGTTCCGCCTCGCTTTTTGCGTTCCCGTGCATCTCTATACGGGAGGCCGGAAAACCGGAGGACAGGGCGGTATGCAGCTCGCCCAGGGAGACCACATCCAATCCCAGTTCCTCGTCCTCCACGATGCGGGCCATAGCCTGAGTAAGAAAGGCTTTGCTGGCGTAACTGGCCGACGATTTCGGCCACCGGTCCAGAAAATCCTTTCTGACCTCCGCGCAGCGAGCCCGTATTACGGTTTCGTCCAGAACGTAAAGAGGCGTGCCGAATCGCTCGACCAGCTGCACGCAATCCGCCCCACCCCAAAAAAGATGCGCCACCTTCGAAGTTTCCCCCTTACGATCACGTTTTCCCTATGACTCGGTGAGCCCCCGTGTTCCGAGGAGAAAGGGCCCCCTCTACGATCAGCCCGCCAGACTGTCCGTCGGCCCGGAGGCCAGCAGAGTGGTCAGCTCCTCCGGGATTACAAACTCGCCGAAGCTGTCCGTGACGTTGACCCGCAGGGACAGAAGCGACTGGATCACGGTCAGTTCCTGAAGGACATGACTGCCCTTTCTGTCCAGGGGGGCCGCCGAATTGACGACCCGAAAGGCATCCTCGCCCAGGATATCCATCCACAAAGCAACGCGGCGGATTGCCTTTCCCAGGAGCAAAAGCCAACGGAGCAGCTGCGGAGCGGGAAGTTTCGCCAGAGAAAAGAGCATGTAGACGAAGACGGATTTCGAGAAAACGCCACGCGGATGCACCTCGCGCGGCAGGGGCTGCTCGAGATAGGCATCGACACAGGCAAAGTCGGTTGTGGTGCAAAACGACTCCCCTTTCGTCATGCAGGCCAGGTAGGCCAGCAAAAGAGAGGGGGTGACGAAACGGGCATTCCGCATCCGAAAACGCAGGTGCTGCCATACCGAGATCTCGTTCTCCAATCGAAACGTCAGCGCCCCGGATGAAAATGGGAAAAAACCCTCGTCAAACATGGCATCGACCAAAGCCTGATCGACGATGTTTTGATAAGGAACCATAGGCGGCACCACCGGAACGAGGCACAGAGGATACATGGGGCTGTACGGCGTGCTCTCGCGGCTCAAGATGCAGTCCCTGAAGTTGTCCAGAAGCTTTTGAAACGGAATTTTTTCCGTATTGTAGAGGTAGAAACGCGCCCCCGCAACAAATCCCTTGAGCAGTTTATAGGAAAAATCCGTCTGCCTGTGGGCGTTTACCGCCATAGGATTGGCACCGTAATAGAGGAGCTTCTTCATGATCTCCGGGTCACGGGCGGACATGAGCACGGTCGAGTCGCCATAGCCTTGAGTGTTGTAGTCCGCGTCCGCCCCCATCTCGAGAAGACGCGTCACCGTTCGCGACAAGCCGCGGCGAGCCATCTCCATCAAAAAGGTGTCCCGACGTGCCAGCCCGAACGATGCGGAGTCGCAGTTCCATCCATTCCGGACCAACTCCGCCACGACCCCCGTAAAGACCTGATCCTTCAGGCCGTGGACGTCCTGTGGCGAATATCGGGTCACCCCAAACAAGGTCAGCAATCGCGAATCGCTCATGGCGAGAAGCTCGGCCAGGAGGTCCCGGGTCTCGGACAGCTCCCTGGCCCGAACAATTCGGGCTTGAACATTCTCGAAGTGAAGTGTTACGGCCGACAAGACAGTCCCCCTCCCGGGCGGCTCAAGCCCAATATGACAAACTTCGATCGGCAGCGTCCGCGCTGCCCAAAGCTAACGGATCGCAGGAGCGCCGCAGCCTCTTGAGACCACGGGCGCCTATTTCAGGACCATCGTCTTGGCTCCGCTCTGATAGACATCCGAAAGCCGCGCGTAAATGGCGTGCAGCACCGACAAACGGCGGCGTTCCGGCGCTTCGGGCTCCAGCAGTTCGATCTCCGCGGTCAGGGAGGTCCAGGAAAAATAGGCATTTTTCGGTCTCGGAACATCACAACCGAACAGCTCGCGCACCATCCTCCGGTCGTGAGGAATATTGAAATCCGTCTCCGTGCTCTCGTAATCGAAGAGATAAAGGATCTCTCGAAAACCGGACCAGGCCAGCGCCGAGGCGCACATGCAACAGGGCTGATGCGTGGATAAAAAAAGACAATCGTCAGGGGCCGGATGCTCCTGCAGCTCGTAGAACATCTTGATCGCCCAAACCTCTCCATGCCACAATGGAGACATAGCCTCATGGTTTGTCTCGGCAAGGACCAAGGACAGGTCCTCTTTCCGCAGAACCGCGGCTCCGAAGACCTTGCTGCCGATCGCAACGCCCTTCTCCGTAAGGGGCACGATCTCCTTTTCAATGACATCCAACAAGCGATTCAGGACCTCTCGTCTCAAGAGTCCACCCCCACAAGGCATTCGAACTTCATTATACCAGCATTCGAGCTCCTGAGGCGCTCCGTTTGACGACCGGCAAATGTTATACTCATGCTGACGGCACTCAACGCCTGCAAAACACCTGCCGTCCCAACGGCCCTGCCGCGACGGACGCGTTTGGCGTTCTCGGTCCCGGAAGTTCGTTGCGGCCCCGTGTGGTTCCGCGGGGCGGTCCGAAGCAGTCCGCGCCTTTGGGGAAAAGGGGAGGTCCATGTTCCTTCGAAAACAAGCGAGCTGTGATTCCAATATATTGGGGGTTTCCACACGACCTTCAGGATGCCGTAAGCGGACCGCAGGGACGACGCGTCCCCGCCCATCCCCCTTTTTTTCTGCGCGATGACCACGACTCCCTCTCGCCTGTGGGAGGAATTCATGCGCTTTTCCCCTCTGGCTACCCTCGATGTTCGTTTCCCCTCAGGGGAAATGGAGCTCTCGTCCCGTCTTCTGTCGCTCCTCCGTCTGCCTGACGAATCGAGGCCGACGAACTTCGAGCAATGGCACGAATTGTGCCATCCCAACGACCATAAAGAGGTGCGGACGCTGCTCGAGACCATCCACCACTCGCACCGTACCGCCCTTTCCCTGACTCGGCGTTTTTTTTGCGGCGACGGGATTTACCGCCCCCTTCGCCTGGATGCATGCATTCTGAGAGGCCCGGACGGACGGCCTCTGCGCCTGATGGGAACCGAGACGGACCTGACGCTCCAGCGCCTTCAGGAGCGCCAGACGGCTGCATGGCGAACGCTCAACCAGGAGCTGCAGAAAAGGCTCGGAGAGCTGAAGGAAGGGGAAAAACGTGCCGCAGACAATTGGAGGGCGGCAGAATCCGAACGTTCCCGTCTGGAAGCGGTTGTCTCCCTCATACAACATATCCCTCTTCCCGTCCGTATTCTACGGGAGGGGGATATCTCATTTCAAAGCAAAGCTTTAGAGCTTCTGTCCCTGTCCGATCCCGAGATCGAAACCTGGCTGAGCGCGGTCGAGGACGGCGATATCCGGCAGCTGCATGACGCCCACGGCCGCACGAGAATCCTGCAAAGCTCCGTATCCTCGTTCGCCGGCTTCGTGCTGATCGTTCTCTTCGACATTTCCGAGCGGGTCGAATTGGAGGGGGACAACCTGAACCTGCGCCGTATCCTCCAGCGCCATGCGTTTCGTCCCACCTCGGAAGAAGCGGCCCCCGCCCCCGAGGCTCCCGCTTTCTGGTCCTCGGGGGCCGCCGACGACGGCATTCAAATGGCGGACTCCGCACTGGACGCTCTGACGAACCTCCTCGAATCGGTCTTGCGGATTTTGAGGGCCCCGGAAATCGAACAAGCCTTCTCCTCCCGATCGGAGCAGATCGAGACCTTGCTCGGCTCCGTTGGACGCACGGAGCTTGCGGTGGGCGTCCTGGGGATTACGAGCAGCGGAAAGTCCAGTCTGATCAACGCAATGATGGGAGAGCGCCTCCTCCCCGAGGAAACCCGGGCCACGACCAACATGACGGTCCTCTGCCGCAAGGGGGGTCTGCGGGCCGTCGACATATGCTACGAGGACGGCAAAAGCGAGCGCGTCGTCGGCAGCGACCTCACCCCCAGACGGCTCGAGGAGCTGACCGCGGAGAGACGTAATCCCGGCAACATGCGCGGCATCTCCCGAATCGAATGGACCAGCCCGGCTGCGGCCATCCCTCAAGGATTGGTCCTCATCGACACCCCGGGGATCGATGCCTGCGAGCTTCCCGGTCACAGCGAACTCGTTCTGCGCCGTATTCTTCCGACCCTGGACATCGTCCTCTACGTCTCCTCGATACGCAGCCCCTTCAAGACGGCCGACCTCAGCCTGATGCAGGCCGTCCTGGAGGGCAATCAGAGGATGATTCTCCTGCTCACCCAGATCGACCTCGAGCGGGACGACATCGAGGGGGGAAGGGTGATCCTCTCCCGAGACCAAAAATTGGCGTCCTACGTGCGGGAGCTGCGCCAGAACGTGTCTCGCTCGGCCATCCGGGAATGCGCAATCATACCGGTGTCCTCCAGGTTGGCCCTGAAGCATTTTTACGATCGAGAATCCACCGAATGGAGGGCATCGAACTTCGAGCCGCTCCTGCGGCAGACGGCCTTGTTCCGGGAACATCTGCTCCGTTACGGCGTCACGCTGCGAGGGCGAAGGGCACTGAACCTCCTGCGCCACATCCGCGAGGATATGGAAGCGGCCTTGAAAGACAGGGAGGGAGGAGACGACCGGTCGGCACTCCTTCGCCAAACCGCTCGAATCCGAGAGCTCAGGGATGCCCAGCGGTGGGTCAGCGCCGAGATATCCTCGGTCCGCAACGAATGGAAGCATGCGCTCTCTCCCCTGCCGATCCTCTCTCGTTTTCGCCGCGACGTGGAGACGGTCCGAACCCCCGCGGGGCTCCGCGAGCGTTACCAACGATGGGGACGAGAGTGGACCGAGCTCATGAACCGGATGACCGAGCGCATGGACCGCGCCAAACTATTCTGCGGCACGATGCTGTCTCGGCACGGCCTAGCCCCCCTAGACCGACCGGCTCCCATCCTGGGCCCGGGCGCGGAGCTTCCCGACATCGACCGGTACGTCCGCCATCGCGCCACCGAGATCAGGGTTCGGGGCTGGTTTCAAGGGCTCGGGTTCTGGCCCGAGCATAAAAAATCCGTCCAATTGTCGCTCGACACCGAACGCCTCCTGCAGGATTGCGAAAAATTGCTGAAGGAGCGTCTCGAAGTTTTGGAGGAGCACCTGAATTGGTGGGAAAACATCATGAGGGAGACCACCTGTGATCCACTCTACGAGGAGCTGGCAAGGGAGGAAAAGGTCCTTGACGAGGCCAGAAAGAACGTGGCGGACCGGGCAGCCTCCCGCTCCGCCCTTCGTGGGGCCGCGACCAGGCTTGGGGAGATCGAGCGAGGGCTTCTGCGCCTCGTCGACGAATCGGAATTCCCGACCGAAAAGGGCCAGGCGGACCTCATTCCTCCTCGCGCTTCCGATCCGACGTCGCCCCCTGGAGAGGAGAACTTTTTCACCCCTCTTTTTCAGGCGATTGCGGAACAAAGCATACAGACCCGTTTTCTCTCCCTTCCCGCGGTGCGTAGACGCCGCCGCATCGTCCTGCTGGGGTTGAGGCGGCACGATTCCTTGAGGCTTCTCTCTCGCCTCGCTCACGATGCCGGCCTGACGGATATTCCCAGGACTCCGGAGGGACGAGAGATCGGAGAGGACGAATGGATCTTTTGCGGCCGCATTCCGCCCGCAATCCCCCACTCGTCTCTGAGGGCTCCCTCCTCCATCCTGGACGAACTGGACTTGCTTGTCGCGCCCTCCGATAGCTATCGAGGAGAAGCGATGGACCCTGTGGACTGGCACGACGTATTCGGGGAATGGCTGCCTATCGTGCATCTGGACATCGCCCGAGTCGATTCCGGGCTGTCGGATCTCGCCCGCGCCCCATACGCCTCGGCACTCGCGAACGTTCCCGAGTGGATCGCGGCTTCGGCCCATGGAGGGCTCTTCGACAGCCGTTTGTCCGACCTGGTCCTGGACGTCCCTGAACGCCTGGCCTCCTTCACCCGCCTGCGGGGCTTTCAGGGACGCATGGATTGGTTCGTGTACGAGAATTACGACCCTCGCTACACGGATCTAATCCCACTGGGACGGCAGGTCGACGCGAGCTCCCGAGACGAGGACCTCGAGACGCTGCTTCTCCTGTGGCAGGAGAGCGGCCTGGACTTCGTTCCGCCCCTGACGGAACAGCGACTGCGCCTGTGCCTCATGGAAATCCGGGAAAGATCGAGGGCGGATTCCTCGAGACTCTTGAATGGAGGAGAAGCTTCCCGTTTCTCGGGGGCGGAGCAGGAACGTAAAGAACGGAGGCATCTCGATGCAAAGTAAGGAGACGCATCACCCCCCCCTGGACCACGCCGGGGCCCGCATCGTATCGGAGCTCGCGGACAGGCTGCTGCCTCCCCTCAGAGAGGCGCTTTTTGCAATGGAGCGTCGAGAGGAGGGGGGAATGGACGGGACTTTGGAAGAAGTTCTCGAGAGGGTCGCAAGGATCGAGAAAACCTCCGATGCATTGGCGAGGAAATTGGAGCGCTCCGACGAGCTCTCTCGGCCCCTGACCGACCTGCTTCCCGAGCTCGCCTCCTTCATAAAGAGCTTCGAGGAGAAGCGGGCCACGCCTCCCGCCCCTCCCCAGCCACAACCCCTCGAGGAGAAGAGCAACGGGCGAATGGACTTGGAGGGGGACCGGCTTATCGAGCTCATGGAAAACCGGATCCCGACATGGGAGGGGCTGTTGCGGGCGCACAATCAAGCACAGAGCAGAGAGCTCAACGCGCTTTCGGCAGAGCTTGCGGAAATGCAGAACGAGACGGCAAGCACCCTGCTCCGTGCCTTCAGGGAGACCTTGAGACAGGAGCTGGCCGACCGCGACGCGCTATGGTCCAAACGCCAGGAGAGCCTTCTTGAGGCGGCACAGCAACGTACGAACGCGATGCTAAGGCTCGTCTGGGCCTCGATCGGGATAGGGATGGCCTCCCTGCTGCTTTTGGTCGCCGTTCTCCTTAGGCTGATCGGCTTTTGATCCGCTCCCCGATATCTCCACCGAGACGGGATTGCCCCGCTTTGCGTCGATTTTATCGGCATACATCCTTTGATCCGCAATCCTCATCAGATTGAAGATCGAAGCCGTCTCCATTTCGCAGGACAGGGCCGCACCATACGCAAAGGAGATTTTGAAATTTCCACAGGCCTCATTGTGTCGGTTCACTCCTTCGCAAAGCTCCCCATAGAAACGTCCTGCCTTTTCCCGATCGAAATTTTCAAAGAGCCCCAGAAACTCGTCGCCCCCGTTTCGCCCCACGAAGCCGTAGGGCTCCGCCGCCTCCATCAAGATTCGGGCAAATGATGCGATCAGACGATCTCCCGCCTCATGGCCCAAGGTATCGTTGACGCTCTTCAGGTTGTTCAAATCGACGACGAAGCACATCAGGTCGGGCAGGCGGGCGATCTCTCGATATTTCTTGACCTGGAGGTCACAGGACCAGCGATTGGGAAGCGTGGTCATCTGATCGACCATGGCCTTTTCCGCCAAAAATCGGTTGCGTTTGTAAAGGCGCCTGGCCTCTACCGTGTGCAAAAGGAAAACCACGGCCAGTATTCCGGACACGGCGATAAGCACGACCTTCAGCGAGAGGATTCGATCCGTCCTCTGTCCCGATAGCTGTTCCGCCAAAAAGACGACCGAATTCGCCGTTTCAAAAAAGGTCTCGCTGAGGGCAAAGAGATCGTCAAAGCTCCCCGTACGACGTTCGTCCCCGATGGCGTCCTTGAGCCTATTCCACTGCCCTTGAAGCTCACCCATCCTCTCCCGAAAGGCATCGTCGTCAAAGGGGTCCAGACCATGCGGGCCCCGGCCGCTTATCAATTCGTCGATGATCTCATCGATTTCGGCAAGCAGCCCGTCGTTCCTTCTCCCCATGAGCTCCATCTTGACCAGCCTCTGGGTCGCCCCTCGCACGATTCCGGTGTAGTTCATGACACGGGCATCGCCGCTGACGACGGTAGCCAGGTAAAAAGAAAGAAGGTTGAGGAGAATCAGGATCAGAAAAAGGGTTATGACGATGAATTTTCTTCTGAAGATCTTTATCGCTCTTCCCCCCTGACAGGACACTCCCATCCCGTTACTCGCCGCCCCAAACCACAAATTTTTCGACTAAAGCCACGACATCCGCCCCATTCCTGCAAGTCTCAACCTTATACTCCAACTCCATGGGGCTGTCAAGCAAAACCGGGGCCCGCCGGAGACGTTTGGCGATTGGGAGGACACGTATTATAATGCCGAAGTCGGACAAGGATTCCACGGAATCGACCCTATCCGCGGAGGGCCGCGCTCCGACACTTTCCCCTCCGCCCCGAAGGAAGGAGATGATTCGGATGGCAGCGGAGCTTCGCCCCATCGACATCCCGGAATCGATCTCGAAAGAGCTCGGCCTCAAAAGCGTGCAGGTGCGTTCCGTCCTGGCTCTGTTCGAGGAGGGCTGTACCGTGCCCTTCATCGCCCGCTACCGCAAGGAGGCCACCGGCTCACTGGACGAGACCGTCATCACCGCGATACGCGACCGCAGCGAGAGGATGGCCGAACTGGAGAAACGCCGGACTGCGATCCTGGAGTCTTTGGCCGAGAGGGAGCTCCTGACGGACGAGCTTGAAACCACGATCCGGGAGGCACGAACTTTGACCGCCCTGGAGGACGCCTACCTCCCCTGGCGTCCCAAGCGCAGAACGCGGGCCTCCGTCGCCGTGGAGAAGGGCCTGAACCCCCTGGCGGACCTGCTTTTTGCTCAGGACGAAGACCTGGATCCGGAAAGTTCGGCACAGCGCTTCGTGGACGCGGAGAAGGGCGTGGCCTCGGTCGAGGAGGCCTTGGCCGGGGCACGGGATATTTTGGCCGAACGCTTCAGCGAGGACCCCGAGGCACGGCAGGAGACACGCCGCCTTTTCGCACGAAAAGCCGCAGTCTCCACCACCTGTGCCAAGGGAAAGGAGGAGGAAGGCGCAAATTATCGGGACTACTTCGAATGGAAGGAGCCCGCAGCCTCCATGCCCTCCCATCGCGTGCTGGCGATTCTGAGGGGGGAGCGGGAGGGCTTTTTGTCCCTGACCGCCGTCCCTCCGGAGGAGGAGGCCCTCTCTCTTCTCAAGCGTCGATTCGTCCGTGGAACAGGGCCCGCATCGCGGGCCGTGGCCGACGCTGTGGAGGACGGCTATAAACGGCTTCTGAAAAACTCCATGGAGAACGAGCTGAGGACCGCCCTGAAAAAACGCGCGGATGCGGAGGCGATCCGTATCTTCGCCGCCAACGTTCGGGAGGTCCTCATGGCCGCTCCCATGGGGCAGCGAGCGACTCTGGCCATCGATCCCGGCATCCGCACCGGCTGCAAGGTCGTCTGCCTGGACCCGCAGGGCAACCTGCTGCACGATACCGTAATCTATCTCCACACATCCGACCGCCAGCGCCACGCCGCGGCCGAGACCCTGCGCCGTCTGATCGAGGAATATTCCATCGAGGCGATCGCCATCGGAAACGGGACGGCGGGCCGCGAGACGGAGGCCTTCGTGCGCCGTCTGGGGCTTCCTACCGAGATCGTCGTCGCCTCGGTCAACGAGAGCGGGGCATCCGTCTACTCCGCCTCCGAGGTCGCACGGCGCGAATTTCCCGACCGGGACGTCACGGTACGCGGGGCCGTTTCCATAGGGCGCCGGCTCATGGACCCCATGGCCGAGCTGGTGAAGATCGACCCCAAATCCATCGGAGTGGGGCAATACCAGCACGACGTGGACCAGAAGGACCTCAAGCAGGCCCTGGACGACGTGGTGGTTCACTGCGTCAACGCCGTAGGGGTGAACGTCAACACGGCCAGCCCGGAGATCCTCTCCTACGTCTCCGGGCTGAACAGGCAGGTCGTCGCCCAGATCGTCAAGTACCGCGAGGCCAATGGTCCATTTCCCAACCGGGAGGCCATGAAAAAGGTTCCCCGCCTCGGGCCGAAGACCTACGAACAGTCCATCGGCTTCCTTCGGATCCAGGGTGGAGAGAACCCCCTTGATGCCAGCGCCGTCCATCCCGAGAACTACGAGACCGTCAATCGAATGGCTCAGTCCCTTTCCTGCTCGGTCCGGGACCTGATGGGCTCGGCGGAGCTGAGGGCGCGCATCGAGCCCGAACGTTTCGTCTCCGAGACCGCGGGGCTCCCCACCCTGAAGGACATCCTGCAGGAACTCGAGAAGCCCGGGCGCGATCCGCGGGCCTCCTTCGAGGCATTCGCCTTCGATCCGAACGTTCACGAGCTCTCCGATCTCCGGGTTGGCCAGGTTCTGCCGGGCATCGTCACCAACGTCACGGCCTTCGGAGCATTCGTGGACGTCGGCGTCCATCAGGACGGTCTGGTGCACGTCAGCCGGATCGCCGACACCTTTGTCGAGAACCCGCAGGCCCACCTGAAACCCGGGCAACGGGTTCGCGTCGCGGTCCTCGAGGTGGACGAGCCGCGCAGGCGCATCTCCCTGTCCATGAAGAAAAGCGACCTCGGAAAATCCGCCTTGGACGGCCCCTCTCCCGTTCGCCGTCCAGGTCGGAAGGGGGGCGAAAAACCCGACCTCTCGCTGGGCTCCCTTTTTCGGGAACAACTCGGAGGGACGTCGGGACCAGACCGTTCCCAACCTCGCCAAAGGGGCGACTGACCGTGGAGCGTTTCGACACGATCGTGATCGGGGGAGGGCCCGCCGGCCTTATGGCGGCCGGTCAAGCGGCCGCAGTCGGCGAGCGCGTCCTGTTGGTCGAAAAGAATGCCTCGCTGGGAGAAAAGCTGCTCCTCGCGGGCAAACGGCGATGCAACATCACCAACGCGGAATCGGACACAACAGCCTTTCTTTCGCGTTACGGGGAGAACGGACGTTTCCTGTTTTCGGCCTTCAGCCAGATGGGACCGGCCCAGACCATCGAGTTCTTCAACAGGATCGGGATCCGCACGGTCGTCGAACGGGGGGGGCGCATCTTTCCCGCCGAGGGGGGAGGCCAGCGCGTACTGGATGCCCTTTTGATCCTCTGCAAGAAGGGCGGGGTGCGCATCCTCAGGAATTCTCCCGTGCGAACCCTGAAAATGAGGAACGGGCGCATCGAGCGGATCGTCACCGCAATCGAGGAGCTGGAGGCCGACCGCTATATCGTGGCGACGGGCGGAAAATCCTATCCCAGAACCGGATCCACAGGGGACGGCTATCGGTTTGCCGCCCAGGCGGGGCATACGATCGTGGAGCCGATCCCCGCCCTCGTTCCCGTCAAGACGCAGGAGACCTGGGTCAAGCTGGCGAGGGGCTACAACCTGCGCAACGTCCGCCTCTCCGTTCTGGTGGAGGGACAAAAGGTCGACGAACGGTTCGGGGAGATGGAGTTCACGAACTTCGGCGTCAGCGGCCCCATCGTCATGGACCTCAGCTCACGCATTCCCGAATGGATGGCCCAGGGGTCGGTGCGTTTTTCGCTGGACCTCAAGCCTGCCCTGGACCTGCACACGCTCAGGGACCGCGTGGATCGCGACTTCCGGAAACACGGGGACCGCCTGTTTGCAGGGGCACTGCGCGACCTGGTCCCGGGGCCGCTCATACCGCTTATCCTGGAACTCTCGGATGTCCCCTCGGACAAACCCGCTCCCTACGTCTCCCCGGAGGAAAAAGCGGAACTGGCCAGTCTCCTGAAGAACATCGTCCTGACCGTCAACGGACTCTGGAGCTTCAACCACGCCATCGTCACCCGCGGCGGGGTCTCGCTGAAGGAGATCGATCCCGGCACAATGCGATCCAAGCTCTGTGAAAACCTCCATTTGGCTGGTGAGGTGCTGGATTTGAACGGACCTTCGGGCGGATTCAACCTTCAGGTTTGCTGGAGCACCGGATATGTGGCCGGGCATACGGCATCCCCCAAAGCGGCCCTTCCCGTTTGAGGAAGGGCCGCTCCGTTGACCTACCCTCCCCGGGCAGCCTTCTTCAGCACGTAATTGCCTCCCGGGCCTCACGCGCCTTCTGCACGATCTCCCGGCTGTCGAGCGTCGGGTAGTCCCCGTTCCGGTAGAGCCATTTGCCGTTCACCATCGTCCCGGCAACGTCCGCGGAGCTCCCCGCATAGACGATGAACATCGCCAGGTTCTCCTCGTCCGCTCCGATGTAGTGCGGCCGATCCAGATCCACCAGCACGAGGTCCGCCACCCACCCCTCGCGGATCATGCCCTTGCGCGCGAATCCGAACGCGCGCGCGCCCTCGTAGGTCGCCATGCGCAGGACGTCCAGCGCAGGGACATGGGTGGGGCTTCGGTCCACTCCCTTGTGCAGCAGCGCGGCGGTCCGCATCTCCTCCCAAAGATCCAGACGGTTGTTGCTGGAGGCCCCATCGGTCCCGAGGGCAAGCCCGACGTCGCGGCCAAGCCAGGCCTGAAGGGGCATGACCCCGCTGCCCAGCTTGAGGTTGCTGCCGGGATTGTGCACCAGGGTCACCCGGGACAGGTCCAGACGATCCGCGAGCGCCGGGTCCATCCATACCGCGTGGGCCAGCACGACCCCCGGCGTGGAGAGCAGCCCCGTCTCCTCGAGGTAAAGTTCCGGCTCGGTCTTGAGCTCTTCGCGGATGTAGTTCAGCTCCCACTCCGTCTCCAGAAAATGAAAATGCACCCCAAGCCCCCGGTCCCGCGCCGCCTCGGTGATCGTTCTCATATCCTCAAGAGGGACGGTGTAGGGCGCGTGAGGCCCCAACTGAACGGTCATCAGTCCCTCGCGCCCGTGCCAACGCTCCGCCAGCTCCAGATTTTCCTGCAGGGAACGCTGCAATTTTCCGGGAGCGCCCGCCGTGATTCCGCGGCAGAGCGCCGCTCGGATGCCCGACTGCAGGGCCGCCTCGGCCACGCGCTCCATCCCGAAATACATATCGGCAAAACAGGTCGTGCCGCACGCCAGCATCTCCAAAATGGCCGACAATGTCCCCCAATAGATGTAATCGGACGTCAGTCTCTCCTCGACCGGCCATATCTTCTTCTGCAGCCACTCCATCAGAGGGGCCTCCTCCCCGAGGCCTCGCAGAAGGGTCATCGCCGCATGGGTATGAGCGTTGACGAATCCGGGCAGCACGGCCATCCGCCCGTGCCCGGCCACAACCTTGTCCGCACCCGGCGGAGTCTCGCCAATATCCAGGATCGACGCGATCCGCCCCTTGGACACGAGCAGATGGCCACGCCGTGCCCGTTCTTCCCCGCCATCCAGCATCAACACATCCTTGAACAACGTCGCCATAGCGAACGCCTCCTATACCGACAATCCCACCAAGGGGCAGTTCCTTTCCGACCATGCTACCCGAGGAGCCGCTCCTCAGCTATGGTTCGATGGGGAGCAAGAGATTGTTCCCCATCGAACCAGCCGTTCCGTTCGCGCGTTGCCCTTACTGGCGGCCTGCGCATACGGCTTGCGCACCGGCGCAGCACCCGTAGCCTCCAGGACACATAAGACAAGCAGACGGCCGCCGGACAAAGGCGCATAGTCCCGCGATTGCCCAAGGGCTTCATCAGAGCCGGCCGTCCGCTAGTCTTGCCAGCTCTTCATATATTCGACCTGTTCGGGCGTCATCGTATCGATCGTGATTCCAAGAGCAGCCAGTTTGGATTCCATCACGGCGCGGTCCGTCTCCTCCGGCACGGCGTAGAGCCCGGGGGCCATCTTGTGCGTGTAGACGTGTAGAGCCGCCTCCAGCTGGAGGGAGAAGCTCAAGTCCATGATCTCGATGGGATGGCCGTCCGCACAGGCCAGGTTCGTCAAACGTCCCTCGCCCAACAGGTTCAGCCGGCGGCCATCCTTCATGACGTAGGTGTCGATGTTCTCCCGAAGCTGCTCCACACGATCCGCCAGCCCCGCAAGATCGTCCTTGCTGATCTCGACGTCGAAGTGTCCCGCGTTGCCCAGCACGGCGCCGTTCTTCATGAGCGCGAAATGCTCCTTGCGGATCACGTGGATGTTCCCCGTCAGGGTCAGGAAGATGTCCCCAACCTTCGAAGCCTCCTCCATGCCCATTACATCGAAGCCGTCCATCAGGGCCTCGCAGGCTTTGTGCGGGTCGATCTCCGTCACGATCACCTTTGCCCCCAGCCCGGCGGCCCGCATGGCGACGCCGCGCCCGCACCAGCCGTAACCCACCACGACAACCGTCTTCCCCGCCACCACCATGTTCGTGGTGCGCATAAAGCCGTCCCAGACGGACTGCCCCGTCCCGTACCGGTTGTCGAACAGGTATTTGCTGAGCGCGTCGTTCACTGCGATCATGGGGAACTTCAGAACTCCCTCGTTCGCCATCGCCCTCAGGCGCTTGACTCCCGAGGTCGTCTCCTCCGAGCCGCCCAGAATGCCCGGGATCAGCTCCGGCATCTCCTGATGGATCGTGGCGACCACATCGGCCCCATCGTCGATGATGACGTTCGGCTTGTAGCTCAGAACGGTGCGCACGTATTCGAAGTACTCCTTGGAGGACATGCCCCGATGGCTGTAGACGTGCACCCCCTTGTCCGCCAAAGCCGCACAGATGTCGTCCTGCGTCGACAATGGGTTGCTGCCACAGGCGGCAACGGTGGCCCCCAGGTGCGACAGGGCCAGCAACAGGTTGGCGGTCTTCGCCTCCAGATGAAGGCAGGCCGCGATGGTCGCCCCCTTGAAAGGCTGGACGTCCTTGTACTTTTTGTAGAGAAACTGGAGCGACGGCATGTACTGCCAGGCCCATTCGATCTTCTTCCAGCCGTGCTCCGCCAGTTTGATGTCCGCAACGCAATACTTCTCCAAAACAATCCCTCCAGAATGTATAGCCAAAAAATGCAGTTCTCAAAAAAACTCAAAACGCCTCAAAAAACATCCTGTTTCCGATTATAAATCATTCGCGGATGCCAAGCGGACGAACACGCTCCGGATATGTTTGCCGTCCATCCAGGCCCTCGAACGGCAAAAACTGAGCGCCCTTTGAGGCCAAAGGGGGCAGAGCATCCACGGCCTTTCAGGCTACGGAGAACCGGCCGCCCGCTTAAACGCATAGGGCGGACGGAACACGCCCCCTTCCGTGACGATGGCCGTAACATAGCGGGCCGGGGTGACGTCGAATGCAGGGTTCCAAACTCGCACCGCATCGGGAACGCGCTGGCCGTTGAACAGCACGCGCATCTCGTCCTCGGCACGCTCCTCGATCGGGATACCCGACCCGTCGGGGAGAGAAAGGTCGAACGTGCTCCAGGGGGCGGCCACATAAAAAGGAATACCGTGTGCCGCGGCGAGAACCGCCAGGGAGTAGGTCCCGATCTTGTTGGCCGTATCTCCGTTGGCCGCTATGCGGTCCGCCCCGACGATGACGGCGTCGACACGTCCCATACTCATGAGGGCTCCCGCCATGCCGTCGGCAATCAGGGTGACCTCGAACCCATCGCGCGCCAACTCCCAAGCCGTCAATCGCGCCCCCTGAAGCAGCGGCCGCGTCTCGTCCGCATAGACACGGATATCTTTGCCCTCCTCTCGCGCCGAACGCAGAATACCCAAGGCGGTCCCGTGCCCCCCGGTCGCAATCGCACCGGCATTGCAATGGGTGAGGACCACGGCACTTCGCGGCAGGAGTTTGGCTCCATAGGCCCCCATCCTTCGGTTGGCCTGAATGTCCTCTGCATGAATGCGGGCGGCCTCCTCGGCCAGGGCACAAGCAAGGTTGCCCGCATCCGCCGCTTCGAGACATCTCCGCATCCGATCCAGGGCCAGAAAAAGATTGACCGCCGTGGGCCGAGTGCGGGCCAGGCGATCCAGCGCTTCGACCACCGCGCCGCGTCCGGCGGATGCGGCCATCGCTGCGCCGTAGGCCGCGGCGATACCGATGGCGGGAGCTCCCCGTACCGTCATGTTCTCGATGGCAAGGGCGACCTCCTCGGGGGTCCGACAGGCGACATAGGCCTCCCTGCCCGGCAGGACACGCTGATCCAAGAGCCGTAAAGAATTTTCTTCCGCATTCCACTCGAGCGCGTTCAGCATCCTTCCTCCTTTGTCGAGTCCGCGACGCACACCGCTTTGCCGTCCGAAAACCGGACCTCCAGTTCGTCCCCCGGCACGATTTCTCGCACCGAGAGCAGTCGCCTGCCGTCTCGTTCGCAGGTCACAAACCCCCGCTCCAGGGAGGCCAAGGGAGAAAGGGCGTTCAAGGCGGCGGCCCGAACGGACAGCGCGTTCCCCGCCTCCGCAAGACGCAGCCTCATCCCGGAGGAAAGGCCCCGAAAACGGGCCGAGAGCTCCTCCCCCGCCTCGGACAACCGGCGGGCAAACCGGGAGGACAAGTTGGCACAAATCTCCCTGCTGCGGTTTCGCTCCTCCATGACGCGGCGCTCGATGGCCCGGACCATTCGGGTATGGGCCTGCTCCAAAAGCCCCACGACTCCGTTCCGATCGGGAAAGACCAGCTCCGCCGCAGCGGATGGGGTCGAGGCCCGGAGGTCGGAGGCCAGGTCGCACAAGGTCTCGTCTACCTCATGTCCCAAGCCGGTAACGACGGGGAACGGGCAGCCGCGCACCGCGCGGACCACACGCTCGTCGTCAAAGGGCACCAGATCCTCCCGGCTTCCCCCGCCGCGCACCAGCAGCACGCAATCCACGCCATCCATGGACGCGACTCGAAAGAACGCCCGGACAAGCTCGTCGGGAGCTTCCGCTCCTTGGACCTGCGCGGGAACAATCAGCACCTCGCAAAGGGGGTAACGGCGCGACGAGACGCGCAGAACATCCCTGAGGGCGGCACCGGTGGCGGACGTCACGACCGCTACGCGAGCGGGGTACCCGGGAATGGGGCGTTTCAGCTCGGGACGGAAAATCCCCTCTCGGTTCAGGCGTTCTTTGAGCTCCTGTCGCGCTCGGTCTATTGCGCCGGCCCCGACGGGAACGATGCGACGTGCGTAGAGCTGGTAAACTCCCCGCTGAGAGTAAACTCCAACGCTCCCCTCCACCAGCACGCTGTCCCCGTTCTCCGGCCACTGGGGAAGATACCCCGTATATTGCTTGAAAATAGCACAAGCGACCCTGCTCTCCTTTCCCAGGAGCGTGAAGTAGCAGTGGCCGCTTGTATGTTTTTTGAACTCGGCGATCTCCCCCGCGACGATCAGGGACTTGAGCATGAGGTCCGAGGCAAAAAGCCCGTGAACGTAAAGCGTCAACTCATCGACGGTCAACTGGGCCCGACTGGTCCTTTGAATCGTCACCGCTCCCTTCTCCGCTCTTGCCGACGTCCTTCCCCGCTCGCTCAGCCTCCGGGATCAAGTGACGCACCACCCGCGCCAGCACCCCGTTGACAAAACGCCCAGAATCCTCCGTTCCAAAGGTTTGAGCGATGTCGACGGCCTCCGCGATCGCAACGGCGAAGGGGACCGAACGCTCCAGAAACCCCTCGAAAAGAGCAAGACGCAATACGGCACGATCGACTGCCACCATGCGCTCCGGACGCCAGCCCGTCACCACCCGGAGCAGGATATCGTCCGCCTCTCCCCGACGCCTCCAGGCCCCCAGACCGAGAAAACGCGAGTATTCCTTTACTGCGGGGGATTCCTCCTCCACAAAGCTTCCCTCACCTAAAAACAGATCCCAAGCCGAATCCACATCGTGAATCCGTCGGTTACCCAAGGAATGAAGAAACTGGACCGCCAACTCTCGAGCACGATGACGGGCTTGAGCCTCTTTCTTTTGACTGGACAAAAACTACCTCCGTTCGTTGCTTTTCCCATCAAGGGGCCTTGGCCTGTCCAGAAAAGAGGTCAACCCCTTGACGAGAAACCAAGCAAAAACGCCCCAGAAAGAGGTCCAGAAGAGCCCTTTCGCTCCGGCAATAAAAGCGAGGGCAATCGCCGAGGCCACCATCATCCACACCCAGGGATTTCGATAGAAAACGGCACGCTTCTCCCCCCAGGCTACCGTCGACCCCTCCAGATCGGACCACACGACTGAAGCGGCCATGCCCAATGGCTCCAAAAGGGAGATCAGGCGGCTTTCCGCCTCGCTCTCTTGCGAGGCGTCATCCGAGGTCAAAACTAAAGTCACCGAAGCCGTATCCCCCTCCGCCAACGCAAAGCTGCAGAACTTAAGCTTCGGAGCCAGGAAGCGTCGAATGAAACGCGATAGCCCCTCGTATGAAACCCTGATATTTCCGTACGGCGTTCGCTTCCATAAAAAGTACACGGTCACATCACTCCCGGAAAAAGTTGCCCTCGACAAGAAGAACTCTCTGGAGACGATGGGAGCGCCCTGGAGATGTTTTATAGCGGCATGGGCACCCTTCGTCGCCTGACGCGCCTCTATTCGCCGGCCTTTTTTTCCTCATCCGCATCAGCGCTCTCGATCTCGTTTTCCTGGGCGTCCTCGGCGTCCTCCGACTCCGCAAGCACGACGGGTTCATCCACATAAATACCTTGAACATTGATATTGACCGAGTTGACCGTGTATCCCGTGTAGCGCTCCAGATTGGCCTTGATCTTTTCCTGAACATCCCAGGCAAGATCGGGGATACGCTGTCCGTACTTGACCAAGACATAGGCCTCGACGGATATCGACGGAACCTCTCCATCCTCTACGGTGACGCGCACCCCCTCGCTGGACTTGCGTCCGATGCCGAATTTGGAGGCAATGCCCGTCGTTGCAGTTTGAATGTTGGGGATCCCCTGAATTGTCTTCTTCGTCAGCTCGACGATGACCTCTTCAGAGATATGGATGCTGCCCTCAAAACGCGACCCGCCGGAAACAACGGTATTCTTTCTGTCAACCTCCTGAGCCTGTTCCACTCGAATCCCTCCTAACAAAAATCAAACTGCACGGTCGATCTCCTCGCCGCACCCCGGACAAAGAATTTTTCCCTCCTCCCTATCCTCCTCACAACGATAGTAGAAGGAATAGGCACAGGAGGGACAGGTTACGGAAACGTAGCTCTCCGCCTGTTCGTCCACATCGCCTTCATCACAACCCTGTTCTGAATCCAGCCCTATAGACCGTTCAAGCTCGCAGACCGAATCATGAAGCTCGTACAGCTCGTCCGCAAGCCCCTCGTCATTCTCACGAAGAAGCTCGAAAAGATCGGAATGCCCTTCCAGCTCGCACGCAAGCGCATCCAAGGCTTCCACCACGGCTGCAAAAATCTTTGTATCCCGCTCCTCGAGCGACATGCAGTCCAGAAGTCCACGCAGGTAGGCAATCCGCTCCTTGGCATTCAATCCCTTCGCCTCCTCTTCGCCCATAAGCCCCCCCGTAACGGAAACGCCTCAGGCTTGCCTAAAAAGCCGAGCGCCTTCCCCCGGCAACGGACAAGGAAAAAAGCTTTACTTCTTGGCCCTCTCGAGATAGAGCCCCGAGCGGGTATCGACAACGATCTCCTCTCCCGGCTCCACGAATACGGGAACCGTCACGGTGATGCCGGTTTCCAGAGTCGCCGGCTTGCCCCCCCCGGAGACGGTATCCCCCTTGAAGCTGGGGGGGGTTTCCACCACCTTGAGAACCACGCTCTTGGGCAATTCGATCCCCATGATCTTCCCTTCGAAGACCTCGAGCTTGATCTCCATATCCTCCACCAGGTACTTGGTAGCCTCCCCCAAGACCTCGGGAGAAAGAGTCAGCTGATCATAGGTGGCCAAGTCCATAAACACGTAGTCCTTCCCATCCTTGTAGCTGTACTGGGCGGGCTTGTCCTCGTAAATGATCCGCTCGAACTTCTCCCCAGGCTTGAACGAGTTCTCCACCGTGGACCCCGACTCCACGTTGCGCAGCTTGGTGCGGACGACGGCGCCACCGCGCCCCATTTTGTGATGGTCGTAATCCACGATCTCCCATATGCCGTCCTGCCAGCGAAACTTCAAGCCTACGTAAAAATCGGTGGTGTCCACTACCTGAGCCATAAGGATTCCTCCATTTTTAGCCGCCAAAGGCGGAAAATCCTCTGTATTATACCTCATGAGCTGAAGATATCGAAAAAATGAAGTGCGAGGGAGGCAGAGCCCAAACGGGCGCAACCTCCCTCGCATTCATTTTCTCATTGCTCCAAGAATATCAGCGCTTCGTCAAAATTGTCTCCTGCTCTACCGCAACGTCCGGGGTCTCCAAAATGTAGGGGACAACCAGGAGAACCACCTGACTCTTTTGGTGTTTGTAAGAACGGAAAGTAAAGAACTCGCCCAAGAGAGGCAATTGCCCCAGAATGGGTATCCTGTTGACATCCGTCCCCCTATTTTCACGGAAGAGACCGCCGACGACGAAGGGCTCGCCATTGCGGACCCGAACGTTGGTCGTCACGGACCGGGTCGATGTCTTGGGCATCTGTTCGCCGGTGCTTCCCGTAATCGTGGCCAAAACCTCTCCCGTCTCGATCGCAAGCTTGATGGTGATGATGCCGTCACGCCCGACTTTCGGGGTCAACTTCAGCTTGGGACCGACCGTCTGCGTCGACCAGGTCGGATTGCCCGCCTCGTCCCGATCGGAAATATAGGGGTAGTCCTCCGTCAACCGGACCTCGGCCTCCTCGCCGTCCAAAGTGATCACGGAGGGATTGGCGAGGGTCTTGCCCTTGTTCTTGGTCTCGACGGCACGGAAAGCGGCATCGAACTCCCTCCAGATGCCGTGCATCGGGGTGACTAAACTCGTAATGCCCGGCAAAATGGGGTTCTCTTTGGGTTCCTGGAAGTTGCGTCCCAGCCGATTGTCGTCGATGTACCCCCCACGGCCGCTCCCCCTGGCGTAGCTGAACCACCAATGGTTGTAGACCGCATTCAAGGCCGTTTCGACATCGCGCGTCGCGTCCTCCGTAAATTCCAAGATCTTGGCGTGAAGCATGACCTGCCGTCCGGGCCTATCGAGCTTCTGCAGCAGGGTCGTCACCTCTGCCAGCTTGGCCGGGCTGGACGTCACGTAAAGCATGCGCAGACGCGGATCGACAATCATGCGATCGGCCGGCATCTTCGTCAAGTTGACCAAAAGGGCTTGTAAAGCCGCCGGATCGGCGTAGGCAATGCTGAAGGAACGAGTTTCCTCGTTTCCGGCAATTTTGGAAAGGCCGTCGTTGGTACCGATGACGATGGTGTCCTTCCCCACCATGTGGTAACCGATGTCGTAGGTCTTCATCAGATAGGCGAAGGCCTCGCTCAGGGGGACGTTCCTGAGGGTCATGGTCACCAAAGCCGGGGGGAGGGAGGGGTCGATGATGACGTTCTTCTTGAGGTGACCGCCCAACATTCGAAAGACATCCCGAAGCTCGGTATCCCGAAGGTCCAGAGTGATCGGGGTCGTGCTCGCAAACGGGCCTGTAGGGACAGCGCGTTTCACCACGGAACGCGTCTCCGCGGGCTCCCGCACCATTTTTTCCACCTTTGCAGCCGTGATCAGGCGCAGGGTGTAGGCATCCGCAGGCGCCACGCCACGCATAGCACGCAGCTGCAAAGGACGCTCCGAATTCATGCTGATGATCACGTCGTGAGACACCTGGACCAACTTCACGTTCGACAACATCGGAACGACCACCGAATGATCGGTCATATCGGCGGAAGCCAGGCGAACCTCCGACATAACGATCCGCGTCTGATTCCCGTCAAACTTCAGCTCGGGCAGGGGCAGATCTTTCCCCTTGAGACCGACCACGACCTCCGCATCGCCTATCTGAAACATCTCCAGATGCGTCAAAGCGGGAAGGTTCGCGAGACCGTCCTTACCCGCCTTCGAGTCGGCAGCCCAAACCGGGCCCCCTGCCATCGAAAGCAAGGAGAATAAAAACACCAGGAACATGCTTTTGCCAATCAATCGTTTCATCGGTCTCTCCCATCTCTTCGTCATCAAAAACCGGGGGCGATATCCCAATTTTTATCCGCCCATCGTACGACCACCTTGTCGGCGGCGATGCGCACAACCCGCCCCTTTTTGCCCATGAAAGTATCTCCCTGACGGACGAGCATGCCCGACCCGACCCCAGCGATATCCATCACGGCCGTACGGTCCTTGCCCAGGATCATGATCGCGCGCACGACGATCTCGGGCGGAGGGTCAATGACAACCTCTCCGTAGGTATCGGGCTCCAGGACCACCGCTCCCTTCAGGGGATCGTTGAAGACATACTTCCCCATGTCCTTCATGGACTGCGCCCAAACGAAGCTGTTGGAACGCAGCGTGGACGCAGCACGCACCTGCTCGATCATGGCGTCCAAACGCTTCCTGTCCGCCTCCACGGTCTGAGGCGTCGTAGATACAGTAAAAATCTTATCCTTTAGCAGCAGCTGCATCTGATAGTAACGGTAGCACGCCCCCAGAGTTCCCCCAATGAAGAGGAGAAAAAAGAACAACCGGACGCTGCGGGCCGAGCCTCCACTGTTGACCCCCGTGAGGTTGCCCCACGCAGTACGCCATGCCTCTCGCCACCCCATCTGGTTAGCCATAATCCAACCTCCTACCGTTGAGCGGCGACGATGGCCTCCACCGTCACATCGGCCTGCACCCAACCCTGAAGCGCCGTCGAGGAGCCGATTGGCTTGTCCGCTCCCAAGGTCAAAGCGGAAACCCTCACCGTCGTCGGGAGATTGCGCCAAGCGGCAAGAACCCGCATCAGCGCATAATATTCCCCTCTTGTCGTCATCGCGATGGTGCTGACTCCATCCTTGTTCACGCCCTGCTGGCGCGTCGAGAGGATCTCCACCCCGTTGTTCTGTACGACCTGCTGGACGTCGGAATAGAACGCCAACTCGCTCTCGGCGACGTTGACGTGGTAGCTCTCGAGTTCATTGAAAGCCTTGTTGAACACGGATATCTGATCCATCAGGGCTTGAGTGGCGCTGGTCAGATCGACCTTTCTCTGCTCCAGCTCATCGGCCTGCTCCCTGAGATCGTCCAGACGAATCCCCAGGTAGTAGACCGCCCCGACGAGGGCAACACAAAAGAGAAAAAAAAGCAGTCCCAAGGTCGTTACCTTATTGTCCTTCATGGCTGTCCTCCCATTGCAATCCCCTGCCCGAAGGGGCGTGCGATCAGAGTCAACGTAAAGGATACCCGCCCCGTCTTCTCGTCCTTCTTCGTGGTGGGCATGGTTACGGCACTGAACAGCCCGCTGCCGCTCAGCCCGTCCGTCAGCGCTATGATCTGCTCCTCCGTCGAGGCCGTGGCGTCCACCGTCGCCGTATAGACGACCATATTGTCCTTATCGGCGCTAGGGACGAAACGTATGGAGTTGACCCCCATGCCCTGATCCATATAGGTCTCCAGGGCATTCAGCACTTCAAGCGTCGGGGGCTCGCTCTGCATGATCTCCAGGGTCTTTCGAAACTGGGACTCCTTGGCCTTCAGGCGGGATATCTCTGTGGTCAGCGCTGCCTGATTGTTCTCGAGATTGGCAATCTCCCCCTCCAGCAGCTCTATTTCCGACTGAAGCGCCTGCGTCTCGATAAACGCCTTGACAGTGTAAAAACCGCTGCTGATCAGAAAAGCCAACAAAAGCAGGACGGCAAAAAGTCGCACGATGTTGAAGGAATGACGCTTGCGTTCCCTCTCCAGGAATTCCGCAGGACGGAGATCGAATCGGACCCTCATAGCAGATTCCTCAGCGCGAGCCCGAAGGCCGCATCGTAGCCCGGAACGTTGCCCAGGGGCGACGGAACACCCCACGTCGTCCAGACGTCCGAGAACGTCACGTTGACGGATGCCCCCGCCTCCAAAAGGGACTTCAGCCGGGGATTTTCCCCTATGCTTCCTCCCAGGACCAGGTTTCGGATCTCAATTCCCCTGTACTGGTTCCCCGCAAATATCATGGTGTTCTGGACATCCTTCAGGATTGGGACCAGATCCTCCTCGGAGTTTCGACGGGCGGGATTCGTCAAATCGATCAGGGTGGACCTGAAAAGAATCCCGTTGTCCCTGTACCCCAGAACGATGTGGGTGACCTCCGGCTCGACCCCCACAATAAAATAGGCATCCTCCCGAGGACGCGGCCCCATGGAGGCCCGGAAGAACGCCACGTTCATCGGCTCCACAGCGCCAAGCGGTATCCCCACCCGTTCGCTGGCCTTCAGGAGGTCCCGCATGTAGGACAGACGACAGGTGGCGACAAGCACAGTGGACTTGGCCGCGGCATCCCGTGCCGGGACATCGACCTCGGCGATATCCGAGGCGGACTCCGCCCAAGCATAGGGGAAATATTTGTCGAACTCCAGGGCCAAGGCGTCCCGAACGTCGCCCAGAGGCATCTTGGGATACTCGACCAGCCTCAGAGTGACGTCTCGAGACGGAACCCCCAACACCACGGGGAAGGCAAACTTTCCCAACTGCGATTTCAGATCGTCGAAGGCCTTTTCGACGGTCCCGACTTTCTGCAGCGATTCCTTGACAACCCCTCCCGAGGAAACAGGAATAAATTCCTGTCTCACCACGCGCAGCCCCGATCCGCTTCGCTCCAGTTCGAGGTAGCGCAAAGAGTCCTCATGCAGGGCCAGTCCTGCAACCCCTCCTTTAGCCTTTCTCCTCGAAAACAACGTAACGCCTCCCTCCAGATAGATCAAACTCAAAAGCAAAGACCGGACGGCCAATCCCCACGCCCTTCGATCAATCCTCGGATTCTCTTTGCCCGAAGAGCCCAGGAAGCGCCCGAAACCACTTGCAAAGCGTACAAATCCTTTCGTAACCGGTTTGATTCAACCCAACGGTCCAGGGATTTCAGAAACGACGAGCAGTAATCCTCCAGCTCAGGAAAAGCCAAAGAAAACCTCGATGAGCCTCAATTCCTGGCCCCAAATCGCGTTTTTCCCCGGAATTAAGATCGATCCTCCCGTATTCTACAGTTCTAATCGAGTTTTTACAACAACTCAGACAAGTTTCTTATAAAATTGCACGTCATCGTCCCTTCCGAAACATTCCACAGCTATGCCCCTTCACGACCAGATCTCCCGCCAAATTAAGGGGCGCTCGTCCAGCACGGTCGTGACCGAACCATCGGGGAGCAGCACATCACGCGTCACCAACACGAGCTCGATCGCCAGGTTCGAGGCGGGGCTCCCCGTCTCGGCGCGAATGAGCAGGCCCATCGGACAGGAAGGAAGGGCACTCCCCGGACCGGCGGGGTTCTCGAACGCATGGTTGAGATCCTGAACGACGGCAAGCGCCCCGTCAGCCCCGTGGGTCACAAAAACTTGCAGGGCGTTGGGACCGCCGCTCACCGGGCCCGAGGACAGCCTGGGCGGGCGCCCGGCGGCCAGTTCGCCCCGAATCCAGCGGCGGCAGACCGCGATCAGCGAAGTCAGCTCGGCCCTGTCCCGAAAACGCGCCGCCACTGCCGTCAGCGACTCCTGAGACCAGGAGAGGATCAAGAACAGCCACGAGAAAATCGATGCGGCCGCCAACAGGAGGATCATCACGCCGGCCAAAGAGGCCCCCTGACGCCGCATCACAGGTTTTCGGACCTCCAGGAAGCGCGTGAAACATACAGCTCATGATTCGAGAACTCCGCCCTCCAAGGCGCGTCATCGGGCCACGATGCCGGCTTGGCGGAGGGCCCGAAAACGGCGGGACCTCCCGAGGTCAGCACCCAAAGATCAAGGATCCTCGAGGCCGGACGCCACTCCAGCCAGAGGGCCAGGACCCCGCTCTCACGCGGCTGAAAGTTCGGTGGGTACCAATCGCTCCGCATCTCCTGAAAGTACAGGATGTTATTTTGCACACGAAATCGTTCGCAGCGCAAAAGAAACAGCTCGCTCAGGGGTGGGATCGTGACGGGATCGGGAAGGTCATCCGCCAATTGGAGGGACAAGTCCTTACCATTGCGGGCCCCGAGATGAACGGGATACCCGGCCATGGGCAGGGAGAACCAGCTCCTCAGGTCGCGAGGCCGGCCCGCAAAGGGATCCACGTTCTCAAGGGTTCCCGACAAAACGGTGAGTTTTACGCTCTCTCCGGGAGCGGCGGAGACGACGCCTCCCCCCGGAGCCCTCAACAGCACTCCAGAGGGCAGCGAGAATAGGACGAACAGGCCGCTGCCCCGATAAACCCCTCCCTCGTCCGGGGCGGGTTCCAAAAGGGCACCGGAGTCCCTGTAAACCTGCAGGGGGCGGACGAGCCCGGGCCACCCGGCTATGACCGGCGCGCCAGGCAAACCACGTCCCAAGGCCCGCTGCAACATGCCGCTGATCCTGCACGAGGACAACCCCAACCCCGCGTGCAGGACTCGCGGCTCGAGAAAGGACAGGACGCGCTCCCCGCGCTCCCGGGCCAGGAGCCGCCGCGACACGCGTTCCGAGGAGAGGATGAGCCATCGTCCTCCCGCAAGCAGCGTCGCAGCCAGGACGGCCCCAACCGCCAGGGTCACGAGGAGCTCGACGAGCGACAACCCCCTTCGGACCATTTTCAGAAGGCCCTCACCGTGACGAGGGGGGAGTCCAAGGTTCCCGATCGGGCCTCGAGGGTCACCCAGACCTCCCCGTGGCTCCCGACCCGCGAGGACCATACGAAGGAGACGCCTCCCCCGGGAAGATCCCTGGGCATGGAGGCGAGGGAGGCGACGTTGACCGTGGACCCCAGGCGATTGAACCACCAGTCGGTTCCATACCGACGGGCGTCGGCCCCCTCGATGCGGATGGCGCCCAGCAGACAGCCGCCCAGGGCCGAGAACAGGGACGGCAGAAAAAGGGCAAGGATAAACAAGGCCACCAGGACCTCCATCAATGTGTCCCCCCTGCGGCTCATCTCAAGCCTCTTGAGGCAAGGGCCCACTGCCGTCCCTGAGGGAAAGTCGGGTGCACCTGCAGGAGGGCAGGGCTTCGAGAATCCTCCATTCCCGACGGTCGACGGCCCGGCCGTCCAGAAGGACCACCCGACCGTGGTCGGACGCGCTGCGGATCAAACGTCCCACGGCCTGGCGCAGGAACATCCGGGCATTGGGAAGCGTCACCCGCACAAACCCCTTCCCCTCCTCCAGCTCGTTGCGCGCACGCACCAACGGGTCGTTGGGATGCGGAAACGGAATTCTGTCCACGATCACCTGAGTCAGCCCCTCCCCAGGGATGTCCACCCCTTCACGAAAAGAAACACTTCCGATGAGAACGGATGTCTCGTCCTCCCTGAATCGCGCGAGGAGTTCCCTCTGCGGCAGATCCCCCTGCACCAGCACCGCATAGCCACCGGTGCGCTCCCGCATTTTTTTCGCAAAAGCATGGAGCAGCCTCAGCGAGGAGAGAAGCACGAGCGTCCGCCCCCCGTTCTCGTCACACAGCTTCCTCATGACACGGCACATCGTCGCGTCGTATCCGTCCCCTCCGACGGGAACCCCGACATCCACAACCAGGATCTCCATCTGCCTGGCGAAGTCGAAGGGAGACTCCACCGCGAGGGTTCGATCCGGAAGGATCCCCGATTCCCGTGACCAGAACGAAAAATCGCCCGAGAGGGTCAACGTCGCCGAGAGCAGGACGTTCTTTTGCGGACTCTCGCGCTCCAAGACGTCCCGCACGATGTCGGCCACGGTGACGGGCATGCTCGTCAGGGCCTCTCCGTCCCCCCAATAGGCCCAGCCGGGAAAACGGCCAACCTCAAGGCACCAGAGCAGCGATTTTTTGAAAGAACGGACCTCGTCGATCCAATTCATGAGCTCCGCCCCTTCGGCCAGGACGGCTTTGTCGGAGAAGTCTCCGGCCATGAAACGGTCCTCGATGCCCCTCAGAAGATGAAGCCCTCGGTCCAGCCCGTCCGTGAGAGACCGACCGAGGCGCAGAAGCTCCGGATCGCAGGCGCCAATGCCCCCGTCGCGGGGCATGCGCCATCGAACGGCCTCGAAAAGCTCCTTCAGGGACGACCGACAGCGTTCCCCCTCCTCCCGAACGGACGAAGGGTCGACGGCATGGGAACGCAACAAAGATTCGAACCGTTGCAGGGTGCGCGGACCCAACAGGGCGGCCATCCCCTCCGCTCCGGCGCGAACGGCCGAGGCCCCGCGTGCGACATCCGGCAGGCGATGCGCCTCGTCGCAGATCAGCCAGTCGTAGCGCACGGGAAAAGTTCCGCCTCCCTCGAGGATGTGCGAGAAAAAGAGATGATAGTTGGCGACCACGACATCCCAATCCTGCGCATCCCTGTAGGCACCGATGACGAAACAACGCTCCCGGAAGGGGCAGCTCGTCCCGATGCAGCTCCGTCCCCCCGCCGTCAGCTGAGCCAAAAGAGGGTGCCCGTCGCTCAGGCCCAGCTCGGACAGGTCGCCCGTCGTCGTCTCGGCCAACCACCGAGCGACGTCGACGGACGGGCCGCCGTCGTCCCCGAAGAGCGAGAGAGACTCCCCGGGAGGCAATCCGGCCCCCTTACGGCGACAGGCGTAACGAGAACGCCCCTTCAGAAGGCCGAAACGGAAGTCCCGCCCGACAAGCCGTTGCAGCCTGGGAAGATCCTTGCCGATCAACTGTTCCTGAAGCGCGATGCTCGCCGTCAGGAACAGAATGCTGCGTTCCCCATGCGCCTCCATCAGAGCGGGGACGAGGACCGAGAAGGTCTTGCCCACGCCGGGGGGGGCCTCCGCCGCAAACGTCCTCTCCAAGGGAGACCGGAGAAACGACTGCACGGCCAGGGCCAATTCGAGCTGCTGCGGGCGGAACTCATACCCCGGAAGGCGCGACAACGGCCCGGAGGGAGAATAAAATTCCTGTAAAGTGGGTCCCGTGGTATAATTCACCTCGATCTGAGATAACGGATGCTGATTCCAGTGCTCGGCGAAGGGAGAGGATCGTTCCCGTTTTCTCCCGGGCAACGTTCTAGGGCATACGCAGGTGCAAACGTCTTGCGCACCTATTATACAGAATGTTAAAATGCCCTCCGTTGTGTTTAAGCCGGGAACGGATTGACATTCGAAAGAATTGCAACGAGGAGGTGACTCGAAAGAATGCCCAACAAGCAGTCGGCCAAGAGGCGAGTTCGCATCGCCGAGCGCAATCGTGTTTACAACCGGTACTGGACGACGCGGTGCAGGAACGCCGTAAAGAAGGTTCTGGAGGCCGTGGAGGCCAAGGACGGCGACGCGGCGACCAAGAATTTCGACCTGGCCCAGAGCGTGATCGACAAGGCGGTGGTCAAGGGCGTCATGCATCGCAACACGGCGACGCGGCGCAAGAAGATGATGGCCCTTCGCGTTAAGAGCCTCCGCGAGTCCTAGGCGCTCCGGCCGGGAACGTGGGGTTTCGCGATTCTTCAGAAGAGGGGGTGCCCGTTGGGGCAGCCTCTTTTTTTATTTTACAAGCCCGGATTATCGACTATAATGGACCCGTGTTTTTGTCCGGCATTCCGATTTTTTGGCTTCAAGACTTCCAGCAAAAACGCGGCCTCCCGGAGATGGCGCCCGTTGTGGATTCCTCTTAAATAATGGTCGCGCGCGTTTCAAAAACGAGTGTATTCAGATCGGAAATGAGGGACAAGATCACGGGTCAACGCCCCCTTCGCAATCGTTTTAAGGGATATAAGGGGGGACGCGCCACGGAGGGGAATTCTCGTTTCCCCCCTTTTGAGCTTCTGTTTGACCTTGCGTTTTACGGGGGGAGGTGAACTCGAGTGAAGGAAAATTTGATGGACGAGATCAAGGCCGCCGAGGAAAGGGCGGCTGCGGGCGTCCAGGAGGCGAAGGCCGCTGCGGTCCGGAAGCTGAACCAGGCCCAGGCCGAGGCGGAGAACACCGTCAAGGAGGCACGGCAGTCGGCGGCACGACGTTTTCGCGAGAGGATCCAGGCCGCCGAGCAGGCGGTGGAGGCCGAGGCGAAGGCCATCGTGAGCGCCCGCGAGGCTAAGGCCAAGGCCTTTTACGAGGAGCACAAAGCAAAGGTCGTTGGCGTGTCCTCGTGGATAACGGAAGAGGTGATGGGTAGATATGGGCGTGGCTAAGCTCAAGAAAGCGGAGCTTTACTATCACAAATCCGTTCGCGAAAAAATCGCCGAGATTTTGCAGGACAGCGGAGTCTGTCAGATCATCGAGGATCCCGAGCGGGAGGCCCGGCCAACGGAGATCGAGGCCTGCCTTGCGGAGAGCGAGGAGCGGCTCTCGGACATACGTTATCTCCTGCGTACTCTGTCGGGTCGCTACAGGGATCCGATCCCCTCGATCGATCGTCTGCTGGGAGAGCGTCCGGTCGTCTCCATGGCCAACCTGTCCCGGTTGGCGCGCGAAACGGATTTGGCGGGGGTCTCCGCGGCCGTCCGCCAAAAGGAACACGAGATCAACGAACTGAGGGCCGAGGCATCGCAGCTCAGGACCAACCGGAGCCTGCTCGATTCCCTTGGCTTCTTTCCCCACTCTCTTTCCCTTCTGACTGAGGGAACCCGTACCGTGCGGGGCATCGCGGGTACGGTAAAGGCCGAGCAGTTCGAGGCATTCAGGAGGGCTCTGGCGGAGTTCGCTCAGGATACGGAGCTCATCCTTCCCAAGGACATCCCCGCCGCCAGGGACGTCCCGGTCGTCGTGCTCCTGTCCCGGGACCGGAGCGATAAAATCATTGAGACCTGCACCCGCAACGGGATGTCGATCAGCGACATCCCCCCCTTGTTCAAGGGCACCGTAACTGAGGAGTCCGTGGCCTTGGTGTCGAAACTGGCCGAGCTCGAGCTCAGGGAACGGACCCTGTCGGAGGAGCTCGACGCCCTCGCGGAGAGGTGGACGCCGATCGTCCAGAAGCTCTCCGATTATTGGAACAGCCTCGCCGGGCGTCATCGCGCCCTGGGGGAGAGCGACGAGACCGACCGGACCCTGAGAACCCGTTTTTGGGTTCCGGAGCGGGAGGCGGCCGAACTGCAGAAAAGGATCGAGGCCGTAAGTCCGTCCGTAGCCCTTTTCCTGAGCGACCCCGCAGAGGGCGACGAACCGCCCGCCCTTCTGGAGAACGGCCGGTTCGTCCGTCCGTTCAACGTCCTGACGACGCTCTACTCCCCTCCCGTCTACGGCGGGACGGACCCGACGCCGCTCCTGGCTCCCTTCTTCTTCATCTTCTTCGGGATGTGCCTGGGGGACGCGGGGTATGCCTTGGTGATGCTGGGCCTCATCGCCTGGCTCTTCAAGAAATACCGGCGTATTCCCTCGTCGGTCAAGGACTTTATCGTTCTCTTCGCCTTCTGCGCCGTCTCGACGTTCGTATACGGGATCCTCAGCGGCAGTTTCTTCGGCGACTTCGTAGACGCCTTCCTGCCCTTCCTGATACCGGTCAAGAAGGCCCTCATGGCGGTCGATCCCATGACGAATCCGATGCAGGTCCTGGGCATCTCGCTGATTCTGGGCGTCGTTCACCTGATGTTCGGCCTTGGAATCGCCGCCTACGACAACATCCGAAACGGCCGCTGCATCGACGCGATCGGGGGCAACATCGCCTGGATCTTCTTCATCACGGGGCTGTGTCTGTTCGGATCGGCCGCGGGCGGTTTTCTTCCCTCCTTTTTCAGTCCCCTGGGCAAGATCATGGCCGCAGCGGGGGCGCTCGTCATATTCTGGTACGCGGGGCGCGAGAAGAAAAATGTGCTCTCCAAGGCGCTTTCAGGCTTTCTTGCCCTTTACGGCTCCACCTCCTATCTGGGGGACATCCTCAGCTACAGCAGGCTTCTGGCCCTTGGGTTCGGCTCGGCGGTCATCGGGATGATCATCAACCTCCTGGGGGGAATGTCCGCCGAGATCCCCTACGTCGGGTGGCTTGTCGCCATCGTCGTCCTGGTGGGTGGACATCTCTTCAGCATCCTCATCAATATCCTGGGCGCTTTCGTCCATCCCCTGCGTCTGCAGTACGTCGAGTTCTTCGGGAAGTTCTATCCGGGCGGAGGGCTTTCGTACGCCCCTTTGACCCACTCCGAGGAGTACGTGGAGATCGACAACAGCTGCTCCTCCAAGGTTTAATCCGACACGGACAACACGGATAAAAGCGAGGGAAAAGCCCTCGGGCCTTTCCCACATTTTTGAAGGGAGTGCTTGACATTATGGAATATCTGGGACTCACGCTGGCTTTGTTCGGCGCCGCTCTGGCTGCGGCCCTTTCGGGAATCGGGTCGGCCATCGGCATCGGCATCGCCGGAGGCAGTGCGGCGGGCGTCATGACTGAGGACCCGAACAAGTTCGCCAGCTGCCTCATCCTGCAGGCCCTTCCCGGCACGCAGGGCATCTATGGACTCCTGATCACCTTTTTTGTCCTCAACAAGCTGGGACTTCTCGGCGGCGGCGCAGCCGTGGCCCTGAACTGGAACCAGGGGCTCCAGATTTTCGCCGCCTGCATGCCCATCGCCATCGTCGGCTGGATCTCCGCCATCTACCAGGGCAAGACCTCGGCGGCCTCCATCCAGATGATCTCCAAGAAGCCCGAGGCCATGGGCAAGGCCATCATCCTTCCCGCCATGGTCGAGACCTACGCGGTTCTGGCCCTCCTGACGAGCATCCTGATGCTTATGGGAGTCCAGCTCTAGGGCGGGTGGCTCGCATGTCACTTGCCGACATCAAAGCCAGAATAAGCGCCGAGGCACAGGACCAGATCCGGGCGATCGAGGCCGAGAACGATGCCCGGGTCGCCGAGATCACGGGCAAGGCGGAGGCCGAGGTCAAGGCCATCCGGGATTCCTACGGGGAAAGGCTCTCGAAGGAGGAGCCCGAGGTGGCCAGACGCCGCAAGATCGTGGCCGAGCTCGACGCTGCGAAGGTGGATCTGGGCGTGCGCCAAACCC
Source organism: Fretibacterium sp. OH1220_COT-178 (assembly GCF_003860125.1). NCBI lineage: Bacteria > Thermotogati > Synergistota > Synergistia > Synergistales > Aminobacteriaceae > Fretibacterium > Fretibacterium sp. OH1220_COT-178. The sequence continues at coordinate 115,035 of NZ_RQYL01000001.1, forward strand.
TCGTCGGCGAGGCCTTCGAGAGTTCCCTCCGCCGACTGGCCGAAATGCCTCGGGACCAATACGTGGCCTTCGCGAACCGTCTGATGGAGCAGGCCGTCCGCACGGGGCACGAGGTCGTCCTCGTCGGAAGGGGAGAAAAGCACCTCGACAAGTCCTGGCTCGACGAGTACAACACGGCCCATCAGACCTCCCTGGTCCTCTCCCCCGACCGCCTGTCCATCTCCGGCGGCTTCGTCCTCCGGGACGGGAGGATCGACGTCAATTGTTCCTGGGACATGCTTCTCGAGGACATTCGTTCGGAGATCGAGTCCGAAGTCGTCAGGAAGCTGTTCCCCTAGGGGGTGCGACCGTGAGTTACGTGTATGCCGTGGCCAGATTGCGAGGCATGGAGAATCGCCTTCTGGACGCATCCTTCCTCTCCCGGCTCATCGACAGCCCGACGCTCGACGACGCCCTGAAGGCCCTGGGGGAGACGCCTTACTCCCGTTGGCTCGGAAAGGCCGCCGAGGCCGGCTTCGACAAGCTCATCGACGAGGAGATGCTCGCCACATGCAGGGAGCTGGAACAGTTCGTGCCGGACAAGGCGCTCCTGACCCTTTTTCGGATGCCCTACGACTATCATAACGTCAAGGTGGTCCTGAAGAGCCTTTTCAAGGTTCGAGGCGGGGATTCCGAGGGGCGCCGCCACGAACTGCTTTCGCCTTTGGGCTCCGTCGACCCCGCCGAGCTGGTTTCGGCCCTCGAGACGGAGGAATATGCCCATCTCCCCTACGGTCTGGGCGATCTGATCCCCCGTTGCTGGTTCCTGTGGGAACAGACGAGGGACGCGCAGGCGGTGGAGCTGCTCCTGGACCACCACTTGTTTGCCACGATGCTCTCCCTTGCCGAGAATCTGAAGATGCCGACCATCGTGGATTGGGTGAGGAACAAGATCGATGCGGAGAACCTTCGCAGCGCCGTGAGGCTCCAGCGTATGGGCTTCGACACGGCGAAGGGGCTGCCCTTCTTTCATCCCGGCGGGACGATCCGTCCCGACGACGTCGCGCGCCTCCTCGGGGAGCCTTTGGAAACGTGGAGCAAACTCCTCTCTCACACCGGCATCGGCCCCCTGCTGGATGCCCTTCAGGACCGGTCGGACCTCCGGACGACCCTCTCGGAGGTCTCCAAGGCCCTCGACGCGTACCTGATCCGGGTGCTCGAAAAGGCGCGCTTTTCGATGGACTCCCCGGCGAACGTCCTCCTCTACCTGCTGACCAAGGAGGCCGAGGCGCGCAATCTGCGCATCGTCCTGGTCTGCGTAGCCGGCGGGCTGAATCGTGAATTTGCAAGGAGGCTGTTGAGCCATGTCCGATAGCCTTTCTTTGCCGATGGCCGCCATCGGCAGCTATGAGATGGTGCTCCCCTTTCAGGCCGTGGGCGTCAAACCCTTCATCCTGGAGGCGAACGAGCGGGACACGTTCGAGCGGACGCTCGAGAAACTGGCCCGTGAAAATTACGCCGTGGTCTTCATTCAAGAGGACCTCTTCGTCGACTTCATTGAGAAGGTCGAGGAGATCAACGACACCTATCCCACCAGCGTCCTGCCCCTGCCCGGACTGTCGGGCAATACCGGCGCAGGGCTGGCCTCCATCCGCAGCAGCGTGGAGAAGGCCGTGGGCATGGACATCTTTGCGGAGAGATAGGAAGGGCGGGCAGCTCCCCTTTCCTCGAGGAAAATGTATAGCGGAGGCGATAATAGTGCCCAATGAAAGATTGGTAAAAGGGACCATAGAGCGGATCGCCGGCCCATTGGTCATCGCCAAGGGAATGACGGGTGCCAGCATGTACGACGTTGTGCACATCGGCGAGATCGGTCTGGTCGGAGAGATCGTGGAGCTGGAGGGGGACAAGGCCTCCATCCAGGCCTACGAGGAGACCTCCGGCCTCATGCCCGGCGAGCCCGTCGTCTGCCTGGGCGAGCCCCTGAGCGTCGAGCTCGGTCCCGGAATTATCGAACAGTTCTACGACGGCATCCAGCGCCCCCTCGAGCTGATCGAGCAGGCGGCGGAAAGCCATTTCATCTCGCGCGGAATCAACGTTCCGGCGATCGATCGCAAGAAAAAATGGAACTTCGAGCCCAGGGTGAAGGTCGGGGATCTCGTCGAATCGGGCGATATCCTCGGAGTCGTTCAGGAGACGGTCGTCGTCGAACACCGCATTCTGGTGCCGAACGGCGTCAAGGGCAAGGTCAAGACCATCCAGTCCGGGGAGCGCACGGTCGAGGAGGTCGTCGCCGTACTGGACGACGAGGGGACCCTGCACGAGGTCAAGATGCTTCAGCGTTGGCCCGTGCGTCAGCCGCGCCCCGTCGCCAAGCGCCTTCCCCCCAACGTGCCGATGAGCACCGGGCAGCGCGTCGTCGACGCCTTCTTCCCCATCGCTCTCGGGGGGACGGCCTGCGTTCCAGGCCCCTTCGGTTCCGGCAAGACGGTCATCCAGCACCAGTTCGCCAAGTGGGCCCAGGCCCAGATCGTCGTCTACGTCGGGTGCGGGGAGCGCGGCAACGAGATGACGGACGTGCTTCTGGAGTTCCCCGAGCTGGAGGACCCGCAGTCCGGACACCCGCTGATGAAGCGGACCACGCTCATCGCCAACACCTCCAACATGCCCGTGGCGGCGCGCGAGGCCTCCATCTACACGGCCATCACCCTGGCCGAGTACTACCGGGACATGGGCTACTCCGTGGCCCTGATGGCGGACTCGACCAGCCGATGGGCCGAGGCCCTGCGCGAGATGTCCGGCCGCCTCGAGGAGATGCCCGGCGAGGAGGGCTACCCCGCCTACCTGGGGACACGCCTCGCCTCCTTCTACGAGCGCGCCGGCCGCTGCATCGTCAAGGGCGGAGAAGGGCGCGAGGGATCCATCAGCGTCATCGGGGCAGTCTCGCCCCCCGGCGGCGACCTCTCCGAGCCCGTCACGCAGAACACGCTGCGCGTCACCAAAGTGTTCTGGGGCCTCGACGCGAATCTGGCCTATCAGCGCCACTTCCCCGCCATCAACTGGCTCTCCAGCTACTCGCTCTACACGGAGCGCCTGGATGCCTATTGGGACGAGAAGTTCGACGACGAGTGGAGCGGCTTGCGCATCGAGGCCATGAGCCTTCTGGAGGAGGAGGATCAACTGCGCGAGGTCGTACGCCTGGTCGGGATCGACGCCCTCTCCAAAGAGGAGCGGATGGTGCTGGAGACGGCAAAGTCCCTGCGCGAGGATTTTCTGCATCAGAACGCCTTCCACGAGATCGACACCTATGCCTCGATGGACAAGCAGTTCAAGATGCTCAAGACCATCGTCCGTTTCCATCATCTGGGCATGGACGCCCTTCGGAAGGGCGTCGCCATGAACGCGCTCTTCAACCTCCCGGTGCGCGAACAGATCGCCCGCATGCGCTATCTCGAGGAGGCCCAGATCGCTCAGATCGACAAGCTTGAGGATACGATAAAGGAACAGATCAACGGGATCGTCCCGGTGGGTGGTGAGAGCAATGTTGCCTAAGGAATACAGGACCGTCTCGGGCCTTGCCGGCCCCCTGATGATGGTGGAGAACACGAGCGACGTCCGATACGACGAGCTGGTCGAGATCGAGCTCGGCAACGGGGAGAAGCGCCGCGGCCGTGTGCTCGAGATCGAGTCGACGCGCGCACTGGTTCAGGTCTTCGAGGGCACCTCGGGCATCGACATCGCCGACACGAAGGTGCGCTTCGTCGGCAAGGTTCTGACGCTGCCGGTGTCACGCGACATGCTGGGACGCGTCTTCAACGGACGCGGCGAGCCCATCGACGGCGGTGCCCCCCTGATCGCCGAGAAGAAGCTGGACATCAACGGAATGCCGATGAACCCCTACTCCCGGGACTTCCCCTCGGAGTTCATCCAGACCGGCATCTCCACGATCGACGGGCTGAACCCGATGGTCCGCGGTCAGAAGCTGCCCATCTTCTCGGCTTCCGGACTTCCCCACAACCGCATGGCCGCGCAGATCGCACGTCAGGCGACGGTCATCAGCGGCCACGAGGACTTCGCCGTCGTGTTCGCCGCGATGGGCATCACCTTCGAGGAGGCCTCCTTCTTCATGGAGGACTTCCGCAAAACGGGCGCCCTCCAGCGTACGGTGCTCTACATCAACCTGGCGGACGACCCGGCGATCGAGCGCATCACCACGCCGCGCATCGCCCTCACCGCAGCGGAGTACCTGGCGTTCGAATGCGACATGCACGTCGTGGTCATCCTCACCGACCTGACGAACTACTGCGAGGCGCTGCGCGAGATTTCGGCGGCCCGCAAGGAGGTCCCCGGCCGGCGCGGCTATCCCGGCTACCTGTACACCGACCTCGCGACCATGTACGAGCGAGCCGGACGTCTGAAGGGAAAGAGCGGCTCCATCACCCAGATCCCCATTCTGACCATGCCCGAGGACGACAAGACGCACCCGATCCCCGACCTCACCGGCTACATCACGGAGGGGCAGATCATCCTCAGCCGCGGCCTGCACCGCAAGGGCATCTATCCGCCGGTAGACGTCATGCCCTCCCTCTCCCGCCTCAAGGACAAGGGCATCGGCAAGGAGAAGACCCGAGAGGATCACGCCGACCTGATGAACCAGCTCTTCGCCGGCTACGCGCGCGGCAAGGAGGCCAAGGAGCTCGCGGTCATCCTCGGCGAGGGCGCTTTGACGGACGAGGACAAGGCCTTCGCCAAGTTTGCCGACGTCTTCGAGGACCGCTACATCCGTCAGGGCGAATACGAGAACCGTACCGTCAAGGAGACGCTCGAGCTGGGCTGGGACCTTCTCACCCTGATCCCGACGAAGGAGCTGAAGCGCGTCCGCGACGCCTACATCGACAAGTATCTGAAACCCCTGCTCGACAAGAAGGCGGAACAGGGCATAAAGGCCTAAGGAGGCGGTGGAGCGATGGCACGCATCAACGTCAACCCCAACCGCATGGAGCTCTCGAAGCTCAAGAAGCGCCTGGCGGTGGCCAAGCGGGGGCACAAGCTGCTGAAGGACAAGCAGGACGCCCTCATCAAGGCGTTTTTGGAGCGGGCTCGAGCGGGCAAGGAGCTCCGGGAGAGGGTCGAGGCCGAACTTCAGGAGTGCTACGGGACCTTTGCGCTCTCCCGGGCGCAGACCACCCCCGAGATCCTGGAGCAGGCACTGATCTTTCCGGGGGCGCGCTGCACGCTCTCCGTGGACTGGCACAACGTCATGAGCGTCATGGTCCCGCAATACGACGTCAAGCAGGAAGGCAACCCCGTAAACTACGGCTTCGTCTCCGTCCCCCTGCTGCTGGATGTGGCTCTGGAGCAGTTCAGCAAACTGATCCTCCGCCTGCTGGAACTGGCCGCCGAGGAGAAGGCCATCCGCCTGATGGCCGGCGAGATCGAACGTACCCGGCGGCGCGTCAACGCCCTGGAGTACGTCATGATCCCCAATCTGCAGGAGACCATCCGCTACATCAGCATGAAGCTGGACGAGCAGGAACGCTCGACCCTCAGCCGCCTGATGAAGATCAAGGAGATCGTCCGATCGGCTTGAAGACGAACCTGTTCCATAAAAAAACTCCCCCTCGCAGGAGGGGGAGTTTTTTTATGGAGACACTCTCCAAGATGAGTCCGAAGACGGCACTATGCCGATTGCATCCCCACAAGCTGCTCGATGTTGCCCACAACCTCCGGCGTGAGCCCCATGGATTGGGCAAGCCGCTCCAGGTACGTCCGCTCCGCCAGGGTATCCACCTCGACAGCCATCAGAGAGGCGGAGTACACCTGCGCGGCAAGCTCGGGACGACCTCGGACCGCCGCAACGATCGCCTCCGTGGACATCGGGCTCTGCAGCTGCGAAAGGACATAATTCATTCCGTCCTGATCAATCCCCACCTCCTTCATCCTGCCGGTGATGCGATTCAGCTCGTCCGCATCAATTTTTCCATCCGCCTTGGCCGCATCGAGCATCGCGGTAAGAACCAGATGCGCGTCATTCTCAAGCTGCTGAGCCTGGCCTGGAGTTGGATTTTCGATCAAGCCCACCGGTGGCTGAGGATTCTGCCCGGCATTTTTGAGGGCCTTGAAGGCCATCATTCCAAGGAGCCCCATCAGGCCACCGCCCAGTCCCTTCAAAGGGGCACTCGACCTTCCGGAAAGAGCGCCAAGCAAAGCGCCAACGCCGGCAGCGGCAAGATTTTCCCTTCCACCGACAGCCTGTTCCGCGCGATTCATAAAAGATTGTCCGCGTCCTAGGAGGCCGGAAAACATCTCCTGAAGGCCAGCAGATTCTTTCCCGGAGAACAGATCCAAAACGTTCCGCATCCGTCCCTCCGACGAAGGGGCGAGACCACTTCGGGTCAGAGCCCCCAGCATCTCCATAAAATTTGCCGCCATAAACCGTTCCCCCTTCCGATATAAATGACTCAGCCCCAGACCGCCAGATACTTCGAGCGGAATTCCTCGAAGTTCATCGTCGTGGAGCCGGCCAGCACCAAGTTCCCATCCTGCACGAAGGAAGGGACGACCTCGAGGCCCATCCCCTCCGCCTCACGATCGCGCTCGGCGAGGATCTCCCCATACTTCCCCTCCCGAAGGCTCCGGCCGAGGGCCTCCCCATCCAGCCCAACCTCGCTTCCGAGCTCCACAACAGCCTCCACGGAGGAGACGTTCTTATCCTCCACGAAAATGGCCTGGAAGACTCGCTCGATATAGGCATCCGTCCTGCCGGCAGCCCGGGCGAACTCGAGCCCCATCAGGGCGTTTCGGGTATTCGGCGAAACGTGTGTCGCCTCGAAATGCCGAAGCTCGCCGCCCAGGGCACGGTATCGCTTGAGATCGGCCTCCGCCTTGGCGTCGCTCTTCGCCGGTCCGCCCTCGGGCGGATATTCCGGGTGAATTTCCCAGGGCACCCACTCCGCCTCCACGGGGCGCTCCTCCTGCATCTTGAGCCAGAAGCCCCGACCAAGATAACAGAAAGGACACAAGAAATCGAAATAAACCTTGATCATCATAGCGCTCTCCTTTCGGCTCACCAGCGCTCGAGATGCACGGCCCCCTCATCAATACCACGATGCGGCGGCTTGTTCTCGGCACCATAGCCAATCGCGGCGATGCCCATGACCCGGATCCCCTGGGGCACTCCCAGCAGGGCCTCGATCTTTTCAGGTAGATCATCACGCCCCCAGCGGACTCCAAGCCAGACGGAATTCAGTCCCAGCCCCTCCGCAGCCAGCAAAATGTTCTGCATTGCCGCGGCGCAGTCCTCCTCCCACCAAGGGTTTTCATGCCCCTCGTGCAGGATAGCCCCGCACACGGCCACGGCCAGCGGAGCCTGAAGCAACATCTTGGCGTAAGGATGCGCCTCAGCCAGAGCGTTCAGGGTCCTGCGTTCCCGAATCACCACGAAATGCCAGGGGCGTCTGTTGGCCGCGCTGGGCGCAGCACAGGCACACTCCAGAAGCAAGTCTATCTTATCCTGTTCTACCGGCCTCTCGGAATAGCTTCTCACACTTCGGCGTGCACGTATACCGTCCAAAAGCTCCCAGTTCTCCATCAGTTCAGCCCCTTTCGACACAACAGCGCAATCCCAGGAAGAACTAACCCCTTTTCGTCTTCCACTTCCAGCGAAGCACCGATCAAACCATGCGCAGAATCGTCCCCCCCCAGGAGAGCCCGACGCCGAACCCCAGCACCAACACGGAGTCTCCCTTTACGAGCCTCCCGGACCGCATTGTGTCGTAAAGGGCGATCGGGATGGTCGAGCTGACGGTGTTGCCGTACTTCTCGATGTCGAAGACGAACTTCTCCTCGGGGACGGCAAGAAGGTCGCGCAGCTTCTCCAGCATCATGTGGCTGGCCTGGTGCAGCACGACAAACTGCGTTTCCTCCAGGGAGGTCCCGTTTTTCCTGAAGACGTCGTGCATGCATCCCGGGGCAATCTCCATGGAGAATTTGAGTATCTCGGGCCCGTCCATATAAAGGTTCTCGGGGGTACGGACGTTCCCCCACTTGTTCCGAGTCTCCACGCGGGTCTCCGGGGAAGAGGGAAGGGCCCAGGCACCGGCCGGGATGATGAGCCTTTGGGCCCCGCTGCCGTCCGTACCGAGGACAAACTCCCCGATCCCCCGTTCATCGGACGACTCCACGAGAATCGCCGCCGCCGCATCGCCGAAAAGGGTCCGTGTGCTTTTGTCCTGAGGGTGTATGGTTCGGGTTATGGTCTCGGCCGTGATCAACAGGACCTTTTTTGCCACGCCCCCCAGGATCAGCCCCTTGGCCAAGGCCAGCCCATAGATGAACCCGGAGCACCCCAGATTGTAGTCCAGAGCGCCGATGTCCCTTCTCAACCCCAGCCGGTTCTGTACGATACAGGCTGTGGCCGGAAGAAAGTGGTCCGGACACTCCGTACAGAGCAGCAGGAAATCAATCTCGTTCCGATCGACGCCATGCTCCTCGAAAAGCCGCTCCCCCGCGGCCGTCGCCAGATCGGAGACCTTTTCATCCTCGACGACATGCCGTTCCGATATGCCGGTCTTGCCGAAAATCTTGCTCTCCGTCCAGGTCCCGAATTGGCGGACCAGCTCCGCGTTGTCCAGGACCCGCTCCGGAAGATATACCGATATGGCCCTCACGGCCGCTTCTTGACCCATTCTGTGTTAGCCTCCATCATCATGCGTTTCGATACGATCTATCGAATTTTGAAGTTCCATTGGAAAGCACGAACGCGAACAAAAACAAGGCCCGGTGCGAAGGGACAAGCCCAAATGCAAGAGCCCGCAGGCGTATCGCCCATCGATATACCGGGGCCATCGATGTCCGGCACCGTTTATTTTTTCCCCGAGCCCTTGGCCTTGATCTCGGCAAGGCGCCGGCCGGCACTCTGGGCCTGGGGCGTCTCGGGATAGTCCCGAACCACGGCCGCATAGGCCTCCCTTGCCCTTTCCGTCTCATTCGCCTGATCCCAGGCCTCGGCCTCGGTCAAGGCCAGAAAGGGACGATAGGACGATGGCAGATCCATAGCCCCGGCCCGTAGAAGCTCCCGACAGAGCTCCACGACCCGGCTCCGGTTCTCCGTTCCCTCATACAGCAGGACCAATCGGTTTCGAACCTGAACGCCCCATCTCGAGGTGGGATAGTGCGCCAAAAAGAGCTCCAGCACCTCGCGCGCCATCTGTTCCCGGGGCTCGGGGAAGGAGTCGAGATAGAGATTGGACAGCGTCCAGAGCGCTTCTTCGGCGGCCTCGGTCTCCGGACAGGACTTCACGATTTCGTAATAAAGCGATTCGCGCTCTTCGACCCGCTCCTCGGGAAGACGGGAGATCGCCAGCCGAATCTCCAGGGCCCTTTGATCCTGCTCCGCAAGGGACCGACCGGCCGCCGCCCCCGAAGCGGACGGCGAGGCGAATAACAAAATCCAGGACAGAGCGCAGAAAATCCGCCTCCACAAGTTTCGTTTAACGGCGAACACACATCCCGCCCCCTTCGTGCGTCTTACCAAATCATGCCGCGTTGCATACTTGGTTTTATTACCTGGTGACACTCCTCTTGCCGGAGTTATTTTAACTGTTCCCCCCCCTTTCGACAACGCAACCGTCGAAAAATAGGCGAAGTGACCGACCTGGGGAAAAGGCGAGAGGAAAATGCCATCCGGCATTTCGTTGTTGGGTCTCGGGAAGAATGTTACAATTCGGTTGGGAGAAGAAGCAACCTTGCCGCGGCCTTTTCCGTGAAACCATCCCCACGTTGCCGACCGGAATCCATCCGAGACCTCGGATTCCATCAAAATTGAGAGGGAGGAAGGGACTATGAAGAAATTCATCAACGATGCAGGACTTGTCGAAAGTCAGATGGTCGAGGGCATGGTCAAGGCATATCCGAAACACCTGCGCAAACTGGACTGCGGCAACGTGGTCGTCCGCGCGAGGAAGAAGGAGGGTAAGGTCGCCCTGATCAGCGGCGGCGGCAGCGGGCACGAACCCGCCCATGGAGGCTACGTGGGCACGGGGATGTTGGACTGCGCCGTGGCCGGAGCCGTCTTCACCTCCCCGACCCCGGACCAGATCTTCGAGGGGATCAAGGCCGTCGCGACCGACAAGGGCGTCCTGATGGTGGTGAAAAACTACACGGGCGACGTCATGAACTTCGAGATGGCCGCGGAGATGGCCCGAGACGAGGGAATCCTTGTGGACCATGTGGTCACGAACGACGACGTGGCCGTCCAGGACAGCCTGTACACGACGGGACGTCGCGGCGTCGCCGGGACCGTGTTCGTCCATAAGATCGCCGGCGCCAAGGCAGAACAGGGGGCCTCCCTCGAGGAGGTCAAGGCCATAGGGCAGAGGGTGATCGACAACGTGCGCACCATGGGCGCGGCCTTGGCTCCCTGCACGGTTCCCGCAGCAGGCCGGCCGGGATTCGAGCTGGCGGACGACGAGATGGAAATTGGCATCGGCATCCACGGCGAACCGGGGACCCGACGGGGAAAATTGTGCGCTGCGGATGAGATCGCCGTGATGCTGCTCGACAGGGTCCTCGCGGACCTCGACTACTCCGGCAGGAAGGTCGCCGTGATGGTCAACGGAGCCGGTGGGACTCCGCTGATGGAGCTCTTCATCGTCAACAACGCGGTGCACGACATTCTGACGGAGCGAGGCATCGGGGTTTACAGAACCTACGTCGGCAACTACATGACATCGATCGAGATGGCGGGGCTTTCCGTCTCCTTGCTGCGTCTTGACGACGAGCTCAGGGAACTCCTGGACGCCCGGGCGGATACCCCGGCCTTCATCGAAGCCTGACACGAAGGCACTACGGAGAGGACGGCGAAAGGACGACGGTGGAGAACGAGAATGACGGACTCTAAAAAAATCCTGACGATCTTGTCGAAGATCAACTTCAGGCTGCAGGAGAACAAGGATTTCCTGACCGGCCTGGACAGCGCCATCGGTGACGGCGATCACGGCATCAACATGTCGAGAGGCTTTCTGGCCGTCATGGAGAAGCTGCCTCAGATGGAGGACAAGGACATCGCGACGATCCTGAAAAATGTGGGAATGACCTTGGTCTCCACCGTAGGCGGGGCCTCCGGCCCCCTCTACGGCACGGCGTTCATGAGGGCCGGGGCTGCCGCTGCGGGCAAAACCGTTCTGCAGGGGGCGGATTTTCTTGCCCTGCTCGACGCCGCAGTGGAGGGAATCCGACAGCGCGGCAAGGCAGAAAAAGGAGAGAAGACGATGCTCGACGCCCTGATCCCCGCCCTTGAGGCCTTCGAGGCGGAACACGCCTCGGCCGCCTCCCCCAGGCGCGCTTTGGAGAGGGCTGTGGATGCCGCTCGTGAAGGGGTGGAGCACACAAAGACGATTATCGCTACAAAGGGACGCGCCAGCTATCTCGGCGAGCGCAGCCTCGGCCATCAGGACCCGGGGGCCACCTCCGCGTTGCTGATGCTGGAAGCGCTTCTCGAGTCGCTCGAATAAGGAGGAAACATCATGGTCGGCTTGGTCATCGTCTCCCACATCGAGAAGCTGGCGGAGGGGATCGTGGATCTGGTGCGTCTCATGGCGGTGGAGGCCCCCATCGCCGCGGCGGGAGGACTGGAGGACGGCAGCCCCGGCACGAGTTTCGGAAAGATCTCGTCGGCTGTGGAACGAGTCGACGCCGGCGACGGCGTGGCGATCCTCATGGATATGGGCAGCGCGGTCATGACCGCGGAGATGGTCCTGGAATCGATGGGCGAGCGCAAAGTGCGGCTGATGGACTGCCCCGTTGCGGAGGGGGCCGTGGTCATCGCCATGGAGTGCATCGCCGGAAGCTCTCTTGACGAGATCGAGGCCGTGGCCAGCGACTGGAGCGCCTACAAGAAATTCTGAGGCCGGCCCGCTTATACTTTTACCGAGACACCGCGCCCATAGAGGGGCGCGGTGTCGTGTCGAAACCGCTCAGGATTCGAGAGCAGGAATCGGTCGCGCGCCTCACTAAGCGCAGACCGCTCCCCGGCCCTCAGGACTGTCGTGGATCTGACGCAGGACCTCGATAGCCACCTCGAGAGCACGCTTGCCGTCCCGGATGCCCACCAGCGGCTGACGCCTCTCCCGAACGCAGCTGATAAAATGCGCCAGCTCCAGCTTGAGGGGTTCGCTTTTCGGAAAGATGGGCGTCTCCAGAATCTCCGTCTGGCCACCGCCATCCCGAACGCACCGGCTGATCTGAACGGTCTGAGTCTCGTAGTTCACCGAGATATGCCGCTGAGGCTCCATGATGTCGAGCTGCCTCTGCCTCTTTTCGGAGACCCGGCTGACCAGGATGTGGGCCATCACCCCGTTCTCAAAGGCGATCTGAGCGTCGGCGATATCCTCGTGGTCCGTGTGGACGCATCGCCCCGTCGCTGCGATCCGGGCGATCGGAGAGGGAACCAGGGAGAGGATGATGTCGATATCGTGGATCATCAGGTCCAGGACGACCCCCACATCGTTGATGCGTGGAGAGAATGGGCCGATCCTTTTGGATTCGAGGTAGATCGGCGTATGGACGGTCTGGGAGATATAGCGCACCGCGCTGTTGAAACGCTCGATATGCCCCACCTGAAGGACCAGATCGTTTCGGGCGGCCAGTTTCAGCAGATCCTCGGCCTCATCCGGACGAGTCGTTACCGGCTTTTCGATCAGGACATGGATTCCAGCCTCCATTGCCCTCTTGGCCACGTCGTAATGCAGGCTGGTTGGAACGACGATGGAGACCGCATCCGGAGCCTGACGATCGATCAGTTCCTCCATCGTCGAGTAAGCGGGCACCCCAAGATTGTCGCCGATCATCCGCGAGCGTCCCTCGTCCCTGTCGGCAACGCCGACCAGGCGTGCGTCCAAAAGCTCCGTATAGACACGGGCGTGGTGCTGCCCCAAATGGCCGACGCCGATCACGCCGACCCTCTTGATTGCCGATTCCATCACGGTCATCCTCCAAGCTTCCATCCGGACGTGGGCGCGAGAGAAAACGGAAACGCCCCGGAAGTTCCGTATCTCCATCTCTGTCTATCTTATCCCCGATCGGCATCGTTTCGTGGCATCCAGACACGAGCCCGACACGTCCCCTCCCCGGCCCTCAGGAAAAACGTGCTTCGGCGGAGACCGTCCCAACCGTGCATCACAGCAGCCGGGCATGGAGAAACATTCTGTCCTCCCTGTCCCCACCCCGGTAAGAGTAACATCTGTCCATGTTTTTGAGCGTATCGATGCGGGAGACGAAAATTCGGGACGCGTCGACCCCGGATTCCATCAACTGAAGCCGGAGCTCTCCGGCAATATCGAAGTAAAAAAGTCCCTCCGTCCCGCACACGTTTTCGGCATGAAAGGCCTCGAGCCCCCGAGCGGTCCACGCCTCCATCGTGCGAGGATAGCTCCCCCCTCCAATACACGGGCCAACCCAGGCGGAAGCCGACGCCACCGCCTCGGGGCCAAATCGAGCTTCCACCTTTCGAAGTCCTGCACGGACAATATTCTGCACCGTTCCCTTGTACCCGGAATGCAGCAGCAGCGCCCAAGGTGCATGACTGCGACTCCAGGCCTCCGAAGGTAGGACGACTACGGGAGCACAATCGGCAAATCGCAGCGACCCCTCCAGTTCGGAATCCGTCAGCAGGACACCATCGGCCTCCGGGGTTTCGGGCAGAGCGTTTTCGAGGGCGGAGTCAAGCACTTCGACCCCATGAACCTGTCTGGGGGCAAGCAGGGGCAGGGAATTTCCCAGCAAGGGACTCAAACGCTCTCGAATGATCGCCGCCCGGCCGCCCGTGGAATCCACAAGGCTCCCCCTCATGAACAGACGGACCTGCACAAAAGACGGGGCAGGGACGAAATCCAGGATATGTTGCCCCTCCTTTTCCGCCCACTCGAAGTTCTCCGGCTCGCATCTCCCGTTCGTGAAATTGCAGCTCACATTCTATTCCCCCTCCAAGCGCCTCGTCAGGACGGGGCGGATCCAGCCGATCAGATACAAGCTCCCACAGACAAGGACCAGATCGTTCTCCCCCATTGCAGCATCGAGGGCCTCGACCGGCAATTCGAACCTGCGGGGCGGAGCCCGCCAGGCGAAGCGGGATGCCGCCCGCTCAAGCTCGTCGGGGGGAAGGCTCCGGGAGACCCCGGGAACGGAGGTTGCATAAAGAACCGCAGAGAGTTCCGCCAGCAGTTCAAGGCATGAACCGTAGTCCTTGTCCCTCATCGTCGAGTACACGACCCCGATTCTTCGGTTCGGCCAGAGCTCCCGTACGCTCTTCACCAACTTGTCGACCCCGTCCTGATTGTGCCCTCCATCCAGGAGTACCGGAGGGTGCAGCCCCAGCAGCTCCAAGCGTCCGGGCCAAAAAGCGATCTCCATACCCTTCCGGACGCTCTCGGGCGACAACCGGACAAACCGGTCCCGAACCCGATCGATCGCCAACAGGGCAAGCGCTGCGTTCGACACCTGATAGCGGCCGATCATACGGGTACGGACCCCTTTCAAGGCCAGGCCCGGAGAACGAAAGTCGAAGGAACATCCCGTTTCGTCGATACGGACGTTCTCCAGTTCCGCAACCTCGGAAACCACGAAGGGCAGGGCTCCCCGTCGGTTGCAGAAGGACTTGAAGAGCGGAATCAAGCCGGGATTGTCCCCCAGAAAACATGCGGGAACGTCAGGACGCACAACGGCAAATTTTTCTCCGGCAACCTTTTCGAGAGTATCTCCCAGGTATTCGGTATGGTCCATGGAGATGGAGGTGACGACGGAACAGACGACATTTTCCGACAGATTCGTGGCATCCAGCCTGCCGCCCAACCCCGCCTCGACCACGGCGACATCCACCCGCTCCTCGGATGCGAGCAGGAAGGCCGTCGCCGAAATAAGCTCGAAATAGGAGGGAGGGGCCCCTTCAAGCGGTGCATCTCCCCTCACCGTCTCCAGAACACGAGTGACGGCCTCCCCCCATCGGTCGGCATCGAGGGGACGCCCATCGATCAGCAATCGTTCTCCAAGCGTCTCCAAATGAGGGCTGCTGTACAATGCGGTCCGATAGCCCGCGGCCCTCAAAACGGACGCGAGGAAAGCACAGGTCGACCCCTTGCCGTTCGTCCCCACCACATGGAGAACCGGATAGGCATTCTGGGGATTGCCCAGAAGCCTCAACAGGTGCCCGATCCTCTCCAGACCGGGAGAGCCCCCCGAGGAGGCCGCAAGCATCAACCGTGACTCAACGTCGTCGAAAGTCACGCGCTCCGACGTTCCCAATCCCTGCTTCATCGCGAGTTCCCCCGCCCCCTTCTCCCCTTTTGCCCAACCGCAAGACGACGGCACCAAAAAAGCCCCCGACGTCGTTGGAGCCCCAACAACTTGGGAGGCCGATCTGCACGTGAAAGGGGCACTTCCCCCGACCACTCTCGTTTTGAAACCCCAACGACCTCGGAGCGTCAACGAGAGGTGGGCGGAATGGAAAAAGCCCCGGAAAAGCCCGCCTTGGCCAGACGAGAGATGAGCGAGGAGGCATCCTGCCGGGTCGCCCCCGCATGAACGAGAACCCGATGAAATTTGGGCCCGGAAACCACCGACGCCTTATAACCGGATTGTGAGAGCTTCCGGGAAGTCTCGGCCGCTGCCTCCTTGGTGGAAAAGGCGCCGACCTGAACTCGCCACTCGCCTCCCTCGGTTTTTCTGGGGGCGGGAGGTGCAACAGGCGGCGGTGCCGTCTTTGCGGGGGCTTTGGAAGGCGCAGGGACACTTTTGGCCGGAGGACGGTTGTAGGAGATCTTTTTGGGAGCCGGCGACGAGGCCGAACCGCCCTGCTTGGCCCCGTTGTTTGCGGGCGGGGACGAGACGACGACCTCCACGCGCTTGGACTCGCTCTTCCTGGGAGCAGCCTTCTTGGCTTCGACCTTTGCCTCGGCCTTTTTCTCCCCTCTCCCCTCTTTCTTGTCGATCGCCCCCGGAGAGGTGTTCCCATAAGGGATGGCCAGGACATCCATAGCCAGCGAGGTCCTGCGCGGAGAGGGCAGGACCCCCTCCGACGATCCCGGAGAATCAGGAGGGGCCACCGCGAGTGACGACGACGCTTCCGTTCCCTCCGGGGCCCCTCCTGAGGTCATCGCCGGCAGAGGCTGCAAATCGCCCGGACCGGCCGGGTCCGCAACATGTGCCTCCTCCTTGGCCGCAACCACCGGCGAGGCCCTTCGCTCCGAACGAGCTCCGTTGAGAAAAAACAATTTTCCCCCAACCACCAGGAGCCCGACCGCCACGACTCCGACGAGGGGCAACATGATATCCCCAAAGGAAATCGAGAACCCTCTACTTTTGTAACGCCTAGCTTCCCTTGACGTCAAAACTCCAACTCCTCCCTATACAAGAAGTCGCAAGCCCCTATTCCCGCTGACGCTTCCGGTATATGGCGGGCAGATCGTAGGTCGTCTTGGGGACCCCACGAAAGAGATCCACCTCCTCATCTCCCGGGGACTGCAAACGCGTTTCCTCGAAACCGGTACCCTCATTTTTTTTAGCGGAAAAAAGCGAGGAAATGGTTCTGACGGAGGGAGAGGGCACATCCTTCTTCCCCTTGTCCGGGGCGCCTCCCTGCTTGCCCTTGCCCTCGGGAAATCCCGTCGCGATGAGGGTCAGGCGAATGGTCTCCCCGACCTCCTCGTCGATGACGTGCCCCCAGATGACCTCCGCCTTGGGATCCGCCGTAGCCTTGATGACCTCGGCGGCTCGGACCATCTCGGTGAGAGTGACGTCGGGCCCCGTCGTGACGTTGAACAGAATGCCCTTGGCCCCCTGCATCGGAATGGACATGAGCGGAGACTTGATGGCCGCCTTCGCCGCCAGCTCCGCGCGGCTGTCTCCTTCCCCGACTCCGATCCCCATGATCGCGGACCCTGCGTTGCGCATCACGGTCTTGATGTCCGCGAAATCGAGGTTGATGACCCCCGGCTTCACAATGAGATCCGTCACGCCCTGGACAGCCTGGCGAAGCACCTCGTCGACCATCTGATAGGCATCCACGAGACGCAGACGCTCGTCGGCCAATCCCAGCAGCCTGTCGTTCTCGACCACCAGCAGGGCATCGACGTTGTCCTTCAGACGCGCAATGCCATCCTGCGCCGTCAGGAAGCGTTTTTGCATTTCGAAGCTGAAGGGCAGGGTCACCACCGCCACGACCAGGACCCCCATCTCCCGGGCTACGTCGGCAATTACGGGAGCCGCACCGGTACCCGTTCCGCCGCCCATCCCCGCCGTGATGAAGAGCATGTCCGCCCCGTTGATGTACTCCTTGATGCGGTCCATGGACTCCTTGGCCGCATCCATTCCCACCTGAGGATTGGCACCGGCGCCAAGCCCCCGAGTCAGCTTTTCTCCCAGAATGATCTTGTTCGGGGCCTTATTCATCGCCAGGGCCTTGGCATCCGTATTGGCCGCGACGAACTCCACCCCCTCCAAACCGGAGTTGATGATGTGGTTCAGCGCATTGCCGCCGCCGCCGCCGACCCCGAAGACAATGATATTCTCCCGCCGTTTCATGGAATCGGTGAGCTGAAACATCTGTTCCTGGTCCATCTATAGTCCTCCCCGCCGCTTTCGTTTCAAAGTACTCTGCCGCCGCCGCCCCGTCCCTGCAGGATCAAGGGCAACCGATCCTGTGAAGGTCCGCATGACGATGCGCCGGAACGCCCCGGGCAATAAACCCGAGGCTCTCGAAAACCCGTCCGTCGATGGAACCTCACCCCGAACGTTCCGAAAAAGGAGCGAAAGCTCAACCAGCGTTTCCACGCACATTCACCTAAAAAAGCTCTTTGAGGTTCTCCTTCAGCTTCTCCAGCATGTTCTTCATATTCCACCTCGGGGCTGCGGCCGGAACGCGATAGGGCTCCCCGACCTCCTTCACGATCGTTCTCGGCGACAGGCGCATCTCCGTAGGCGTGGGCTCGATGAAAAGGTGCGTATAGCGCCGTCGATACAGAATGTAGCGCAAAAGCCCCGCCGCGCTGACGTAGGCCGAGTCCTCCCGGCCGGGAGGCATGGAATAGAGGTCTCCGGGGTTCGCAATGCGGACCGGCATCTGAAGGATATCGGAGAGCATATCGCCGATGCCGGGGGTCTTGGCGACCCCTCCGGACAGGACGATCCCGCCGGGGAAAATCTGAGGATCGCAATCCCGCAGCGCTTCGCGCACATGATCGACGAACAGCTCCTCGACCCGGGAACAAAGCACCTCAAGGGCGAGACCGACGTCGATTCCCTCCCTCCGAAGCGTCTCCTCGTCATCGACGAAAAGACGTTTCTTAAGTTCCTCGGCCCTCCGAAGCGGAATGCGGAGCACCCCCGCCAAATCGTTGGTGATGTGGTCCCCGCCGATGGGAACGCTGAGGATTCTGAAGGGACGCCCGGCCTGATACAGAACGAGCCCCGTGGAACCGCCCCCTATCGAGAGAGAAACGACCCCAACGCGCATCTCCTCCTGCGTCAGCGAACCGAGCGCGGAGGCCAGAGGCTTGAGGACCAGGCCCTCCACCTGAATACCGGCACCTTCGACGCAGGTGATGACGTTCTGCACGTAGGTTTTGGGCACCGATACGGTCTGCAGCGCCATCTCGAGGCGCATCCCCGTCATGTTGATAGGTTCGTCGACGGGACGATCGTCCAAGGAGTAGCGAACGGGGATCGTATGGACGGAGAGTGTGTTCTTGGATGGAGAAAGACGGCTCTGGGCTGCCTCGATAACGCGTTCCAGATCGGAAATCTCTACCCGGCTGGGCTCCCGCCCTCCCAGGGCGACCATCCCCTCCGTCATGACGCTGTTCACGTCCAGGGAGTTGAAGGCGACAATCGCCGAGGTCAATCTCTGCCCCACAATATTCTCGGCATCCCGTACTGCGTTGAGGACGGACTCCGTCGCCTCGTTCAAGTTGACGATGACGCCCTTGGAAATGCCTCGAGAAGGGGAGCATCCCACACCGATCACCTGGACGGAATCCTGATAGCGCGGGTCCCTTCCCGCCACGATAAGGGTGACCTTCGTGGTTCCAACGCTAAGTCCGACTAAGGTATCCGACTCCCTCTGCAATTACTTCAGACTCCCTTCTTTTGGCCCGCCGGGTAATTTTCTCAGTAATACCTTCCCCTCGTAAGTGGCATCGATCCTGTGGTTGCCGCCCTCTTTCGAAAGCCTCATCAGAATCTCCTCCAGCATGGCCCCCAGCTCCTGCCCACTGTATTTGCTCCGCTGAATCAGGACCTCGAACCTCTGCTTGCCTCGTACCAGATTCAGACGAAACAGATCGGCCCCCGCCCTGCGGTCCAAAACAATCTCCCGAACGGATCCGAACCAGGAATAATCCTGATACTCCTGCAAAAAAACGACGATGGCGTCAAGCGATACCGGAGACGTGAAGACCCCCGAGGGAAGAGGACGCATGTCGTCGCTCAATTGAGCAAACTGCCAGATCGGCCCCTCGGCGTCCGAAGGCCCCGCGGGCGCGGGCAACTCGTCCAGCTCCGCAGGATTCCACATACGGCCCTCCCTGGATATGCACCAAACACGGCCGCGCCACCTCACCCTCACCCACGGCACAAGCCACTTCACCGTAGTGACAAATCGCCCCCACTCGGGCATCCGCGTGGATACGGAGACCGGCAGAAGGCGTTCCAGAACCCCTCCCACTCCCTCGGCATCCCCGAGAAAAAACGGCCAGAACCGCAGACATCTGGGCGGAAAAACATCCCAAAGACGCCTTTCCAAAGCCGGGCTTTGAGCTTCGACACGGTAGCCGCTCAGCGACATCCATCCGTTATATTCGTAAAGCCGCCACGCAAACCCAAGGAACGCTGCGAGCAACGCCATTTTCGAACATCGCAAACCCCTGGCTCCCCCAATGTCATAAAATCCCGGACTGACGGAAACCCACAAGCGGAGCCTCCCGAATTCAGTTTCCCGATGTCATCTGGAGCATCGAACCATCCCCGTTGTCCCCAAAGCTCAGCCCCCACCCCAGGAACCGGACCTCGGGTTCGAGCAGAATGCCCGTGTGCTCCAAGACCCGATTCCGACAGATCCTCATCAGGGAAAGGACCTCCTCGGCGGTCGCTCTGCCGCGGTTCAGTATAAAATTGGCGTGTCGGTCGGAGACGACGGCATCCCCCGAACTTATTCCCTTGCACCCGCACAAGTCCAGCAGCCGGCCTGCACTCTCCCCCTCGGGATTTTTGAAGCTGCACCCCGCGCTTCTCCCTCCGTGAGGCTGTATGCCCCGAACGGAACGAAAATGCCGCAGACGTGCCTCGATCTCGATTCTGGGCCCGGGACTGAAGGACAGCTTACAGGACAGCAAAAGGCGCCCCGCCTCCAACAGAGAGCACCTGCGGTAGGAACAGGAAAACTCTCCTCGCCTCCATCTGCGAAGCGACCCATCGGGCTCTATGGCGACGACTTCGTCCAGGCACTCCCCTATGCTCCGCCCTCCGGCTCCGACGTTCCCGGCGACGGCCCCTCCAATGGTTCCGGGGATCCCCAGGGCAAACTCCAAGCCCGACAAACCGTCCTTCGCCGTTCCCGACACAAGGGAGGCGAGGACATGCCCCGCTTGGACGTCCACAACGACGCGGTCCCCCATCGGGATCTGCCAGACGGCGGTCCACCTTCGGGTCGAGACCACAATGCCCGAGAACGATCCATCCGCAAAGACGACATTGCTCCCTCCCCCCAAAACGTAAAGGGGCATGTTTTCCTCCCGAGCCAGCCGGTGCAGAAGCAAAAAGTCCTCCAGGTCGGACGGTTCCGCATAATATTCCGCATACCCTCCCACCCCGAGGGTGGAAAGGGGCGCCAAGAGCTTATTTCGCTCCAGAGGGCAATGCAATGTTTTCCTGAAACCATCCGCTGTTTCCCGAGGGGGCCTCCGGGGCAAATCTCCGCCCGGCGGAGATTCAAGGGGGGTGCCCCCGGCAATAATGGTTTTCATTATAAGCCATGCCTCCCTATTCGGAAAAGGCAAAGAAAACGGATCAACGCCCCACCCCCGTCCCATCCAGAAAAAGACCGCCCAGACGGGATATGCTCCCCGCCCCCAAGGTCAGGAGCACATCCCCCTCCCTCGTAAGGGCTTCCAGGGTAGAGAGCGCCTTCTCTTCGTTTTCACAGAGATAGCATGAGCGACCGTTCGACCTCATTCTATCCGCGATCTCCTCGGAGGACACCTCGGAGAGGACGGCTTCTCCCGCTCCATAGACGGGAAGCAGAAGAACGATATCCGCACCTTCGAGCACGGAGGCCAAAGGCCCCAGGAACGCCGCGGTGCGGCTATAGCGGTGTGGTTGGAAAACCGCCACGAGACGACGGCCGGGATGGGCCTTTCTCATGGCGTCGAGGGTAGCCGCAAGCTCGGTGGGATGATGGGCGTAGTCGTCGACCACCAGCACGCCATGGCGCGTACCCAGGGTCTCGAGCCTCCGCTTGGCCCCACGAAAGGTCCTGAGCGCCTCCGCCGCGGAGGCAAAGGGCACTCCCAGGGCATCGGAAACGGCCAATGCGGCCAGTGCATTCAGGACGTTGTGCGCACCGGAGACGGCCATCTCGATGCGTCCCATCATCTCACCGCGGCGGCAGACGACACAGGATACCCCGCCCCCAGGCCTGTGAAGCAAGTCAAGCGCCCCCCAATCCCAGACATGGCCCCAGCCGTAACGAACGACAGGTCCCGTCACCTCCCGCCCCTCAAGAAGCTGCAGCATCTCCCGGGCTCCCTCGTCCTCGGCGCAGACCACAAGCGGCGCATGGGTTTTTCGTCCCTCGGCGAAACGGACGAAGGCCTCCACGACATCCTCACGAGACCGAAAATGGTCGACGTGGTCCCAGTCTATGTTGGTCACGACCGCGAGGGAGGGGTGAAAATACTCGAAGGATCCGTCGCTCTCGTCCAGCTCGGCCACGAATGCAGCTCCCTCTCCGAGCCGTGCGTTCGCGCCTATGTCCTGAACCTCGGCCCCCACATACACGGTGGGGGACAAGCCGGCTCGCTCCAGGATCAGGCTGATCATGGACGAGGTGGTCGTCTTCCCGTGGGTGCCCGCGACACCGACGCCCTCCGCCTGATTGAACATCCAGCTCAGCGCCCTTCCGCGCCCGACCGTCCGGACGCCCCTTTCCCGGGCGAAGGACAGCTCCGTGCAGTTCTCGGCAATGGCACTGCTGTAGATCACCAGCTGAGGATCGAACCTTTCGACGTGCTCGTGCGAATGCCCGACCAGGCACTCCACCCCCCGAGACTCCAAGCTCTCGATGCAGGCCCCGCGCTCCAGATCGCATCCGCTGACCGTGCACCCCATCTGGAAGAGCAACCCGGCCAGCGAACTCATCCCCGAGCCCCCGATCCCCATCAGATGAATCCGTGTCACTCCAGAAAATTCCGACATGGTACGCAAAACGCCCTTCCAAGAAAAACTTCGACGCCCAGGCGCCCTGAAGCCCCAGCCCCGAAAACCGAAAGGCGGAGGGCCCTCGGCGGCATTATATCAAAGGTATCTGCCCCAGACCCGACTCGGCGCCTCTTTGAGGATGAATTAAGGACCAGAGCAACGGGCAGACACAGTCTTTCGGCTTTTTCAAGGAGGACCTGCGGCCCTCAGAAAACAGTCTCTCGATGGCATCCTCCAAGGATCCATCGCCGCTTTCCCTCCAGACAATCCCTCCGCCGGACTCCGCAAAACAGCGGGCATTTCGCTCCTGGTGCCCCTCCGCCGCGCCCTCCCAGGGAACGGCCACGGCAGGAATGCCCCATGCCATGGCCTCCGCCAGAGTCGAGCCTCCCGCCCGGCAGGCCAGAACGTCGCAAAGCGAGTAGAAGGGGTTCATATCCCATCTTCGTCCGACAAAATGAACATTTTGGGGGAGCGGCCCATCCGGCTGCTCTCCCAGGAACAAGAATTTGACGTCGATGCCGCGTTTTTCGAACGAAGCAGCCGCAAGGAGAGCTTTCTCCACAAGACTGCGGCTGCCTAGAGAACCCCCGATCACCCCCACCCATGTCCCCTCGGCCGTGCAATTCAGCCCCAACGAATGGAGGGCATCGAGACGAGGAACACGCCCGGGAGGACGCACGGGAATGCCTACATGGGAAAAGGGCTTCCGTACCCCCAAGCACTCGCTCCAGCCCGATGCCACCGAGGCCCCCATCCGTGAGGCCAGGCGGGTCACCCGCCCGGCGACGGCGTTCTGCTCGTGGATCACGACTGGAATTTTCTTCACCTTGCAGAGCAAGAGCGGGGGAAACGACACATATCCACCAAAGAGGAAGCAGACCTCGGGCCTCGTCCGGGCCAGGCAGCGGACCGTCTCCCCCATGCTCTTGAGAAGCCCGAGAAAACGGCGCAGAATCCGTACCGGAGACCGCACTCCCAGCGGAGACCCCTCAAGGGAGAGCTTGTGAGGCGCAATTCCTTGAGCCTTGTAGATCTCCTCCTCCAATGGGCGGGCACCCGACAGATAGGAAACCGAGGCGCCACGGTGCGCCTCGATCCAGCGCCCAAAAACCGTTGCGGGAAAGATGTGTCCTCCGGTCCCACCGGCCGCGATCAACACCCTCATCGGCCTCTCCCTCGAAGCCTCTTTCTCCATCTCCCATTCCCCCGTCGCCACAGGCCGGAAACGGCTCTCACCGCCGTGGCATCCCTTCGAACGAGGCATGCCGGGCCTCCTCCCGATTCAGGAAGCCGTTGATGCGCATCAAAATGCCCACTTTGGCCCACATGAAAATCATCGCGCTCCCCCCCGCACTGATAAAGGGAAGCGGAATGCCCGTCAGGGGCATCAGTTTCATGACCCCTCCCAGATTGACGAACATCGGCCCGATCACCGACGTCGTCAGCCCCAGGGTCAGGGCGGACAGGAAGGGGCTCGTGCAACGCCGATAGATCCGATAGATGCGTATCGTCCATACCGCATAGAGCGATAGGAGCAGCAACGTCCCCACCAGCCCGAACTCCTCGCCGATGGCCGGGAAGATGTAGTCGGTCTGCGCCGCGGGCAGGTATGCGTCCTCCTGCAATCCCTTGCCGATCCCAACCCCGAAGATCCTTCCGTTGCAGAAGGCGACCAATCCCTGGATGATCTGAAATCCCTTGTTCATCGGGTCCGACCAGGGATCCAAAAACGCCATCAAACGCCTCATCCTGTAGGGTTCCATCCAGATCAGCAGCGCAAAAATCGTCGCCATCAGGAAACCGCCCAGCAGCGGGTAGCTCCATCCCTGCCTCTCGGCGTGCATCATCAGGCAGATGCCCGTGACCAGAATGGTCCCGCCCAGGTTCGGTTGAAACAAAAGAGGCAGGACGGAGAAAAACGCCACCGTCAACGTCGGCCTTAAGAAGGCCTGCCTCCCCGACCGCCTGGACCGGTCCAGACGGTCCGCCATGAAAATCGGCACCGAGAACAACAGAAGCTCCAGAGGCTGAAAACGCACATGTCCAAGGGCCAGCCAGCGCCGGGCCCCCCCCACCTTGATGCCTATTCCCGAAACGAGCGTGAGGGAAACGAGCAACAGGGAAAAAATCCAGAGGATCCAGCCATAGCGACGGAGCAATTTGAGTGGAGTCAGGGCACAAATCACCATCAGGACGAGCCCGAACACGAAAAATCGGGCCTGTTTGAGGATTTGGGCGTAGGGTTCTCCGCCATCCATGCTGTTCCTCAGGGACAGGGAGGCAATCATGACGAGCCCGCACAAGCTGAGGACCAAGGGAATGCCCCAGATCAGCCAGGGGCCGCTCACCCTCGAACGCTCGCCTTCGTCGAAGGCCCTCACGACTCGGCCGCCAAAGTTTGGACGATCCCACAGAAGTGATCGCCCCTCTGCCCGTAATTCGCGTACATGTCCCAACTGGTGCAGGCCGGGGAGAGCAGTACGGTCATTCCGGGGGTCGCAAGCTTCCGCGCGATTCGTACGGCCTCCTCCATGTCGCCGGCCTCATGGACGGCGGAGAACCCGGCTCGGCCGAGCGCCCTCGCGATAGCCTCCCGCTCCTCGCCCAGAAGAACCGCAGCGTCCGCCTCCCTCAGGACGGCCTCTGCCAACGGGGCATAATCCTCCCCCTTGCCCCGTCCTCCCAGGATCACGATCTTGCGCCCCTCCAAGGAGGTCATGGCCGTGACGGACGCAGCGACGTTCGTCCCCTTGGAGTCGTCCACGTAGACGACTCCGTCGATGACCCCGGCGTGCTCGCAACGATGAGGCAGAGGGGCAAACCCCTCGATCAGATCGCGGGCCGGCCGGTCCACTCCCAGCAATCGGATCGCGGCCAGGCTCATCGCGACGTTCTCTCGATTGTGCCCCCCCAACAGGGAGGTCTCCGAATAGAGAAAGAGGGGCAGCTCCTCGCCGTCCAGGATCAACCAAGCCCTGTCGTCATCCATAAAAATGTGCCCGGCCGTTCGGTGCAGCGGCTCCCTGCTCCAACCCAAAGTCAGAATTCTCTCGGCATTCGGGGCGTTCAAGGCCTCGACATCCCTGTCCTGGACGATACCCCATCCCCCCGGCGCCCTGAGTTTGAGGACCTCGGCCTTGGCCTCCACATAAGCCTCGTAGCTGCCGTGCCAGTCGATGTGGTCCGGAGCCAGATTCGTAACAACGGACACGGCTGCGGAAAGCACGGAGGCCCGGGCCAGCTGAAAGCTGCTCAGCTCCAGAACCACGGCATCTAAGTTCCGGTCCGTGAAGGTAGAGGCTGCCGTACCGAGATTTCCCCCCACACCGACCTCCCAGCCGGCCCTGCGAAGCATGTGTCCGACGAGCGACGTTACCGTGCTCTTACCGTTGCTTCCGGTCACCGCGACGATCTTTCCGCAAAGGTGCGGGGCGACGAGATCCAGTTCCCCGACCTGGGGAATCCCGCGCCGTATCGCTTCCTGGACGACCCCGGAACGGGGGGGGATACCCGAGCTGAGCAGCAGGGCCTCAGCCATGAAGGCTTTTTCCGTATGCCCCTCCATCTCCCACTCGATTCCATTCTCTTGAAACAGGGCCATGGTCTCGGCGGGAATAGGCCCCCTCTCAGAGACAAAGACACGGGCCCCCAGCCGTCCGGCCAGAAGCGCCAGCTCCCGGCCGCTGACCCCGGCCCCGACGACCGTGATTCGTTTTCCCTTCAAATTCAAGGAACTCGACACCGACCTCTCCATGCGTCCACTCCCTCCCCGTCGAAAGCACTCATTCATCGAGCAGTGCGGCGAAAAGCGCCGACAGCCAGAGGGACCCGACGGCCTGAACAAGCCAGAACCTCATCGTTACCGAGGTTTCATCCCACCCCAGACGCTGAAAGTGATGATGCAGCGGGGCCATCCTGAACACCTTCCTGTTGAGCTTCCTTATGGTAAAAATCTGGATCGCGGAGGAGAGCAGCTCGACCCCAAACAGGAAGCCCACCGGGATCAAAGCCAGAAGCCTGCCGTTCGTGACGCAGAGCGCCGCCAGGGCCCCCCCGAGGAAATGCGCCCCGGTGTCTCCCATGAAAGTCCGAGCGGGATGGAGGTTATAGAACAGGAAGCTCGCTGCGATCGCACACAAAAGGGCTATCGTCAACAGGTTGAATTCGGAACCTGGGATCAGGCAGGCCAGAGGCCCCAAAGCGATCAGGAAACATCCCCCAGCCAGGCCGTCCAGGCCGTCCGTGATGTTGACGGCATTCATCATCCCAACGACCCCCAGAAGCGCCAGGGGAAGGACGAGCCACACCGGCCCCGATACCCCCGGCCAGAGCGTCAGGTCTCCGCGCAAAAAAACGAGGAACGTCCACACTCCGCAGACGAGAAGCTGAACCTTCAGCTTGGCCAGGCTCCGGAACCCCTCGCTGGAGCGGCTGAAGAATTTCATCCCGTCGTCGGCAAGGCCTATGGCCCCTCCCGCCAACGGCAGGGACCAGAACAGAAGGGAGTCCCCTCCCCAGGTCAGAAAAAGGGCAAAAACGGCCAGAACCAGAAAGACGCAGCCTCCCATCGGCGGGGTTGCGGCCTTGATCTCGACGTCGATTCCGACGCCGTAGCTCTTTTGAGCCTGCACGACGCTCAGCCGCCGCTGAACCTCGATCCAGGCGAACTGAAGCGCCAAGCCCAGGAGAAAAAAAATTCCTCCCCACAGGGTCGCCCGGATCACGGCAGCACCGCCCCCCCGGAGGCAGCGTCGTTTGCCGAAAGGGCCTCGACGACCTTCTGGAGCTGCATGCTGTTGGACCCTTTCACCAGCAGTCCGGTCCAGTCGGCCTCCGACGCGGCTTCCAGAGCCTCCTGCCAGTTTCGGACGAAACGTCGGCTCGTCCTTTCCCCAAGGGCCCTCCGCCAGATCTCCCCGACCAGCACGGCCTCGTCCAGTTCATCGAGCAGAGGCTCGAGCTCCGCGTGGTAGCGGAGGGCATCCTGCCCCATCTCCCGCATCTCCCCCAGGATCGCGACCCTGCGTCCCATCGGCGGAAGGGCGAGAAAGGTCTCCAGGGACGAACGCATGGAGAGCGGGTTGGCGTTGTAGGCATCGTCGACGACAAAACCGCTTCGTCCGACGGCCGGGAGGACCCGCCCTCTTCCTTCGAGCCCCTCGAAAGCGCCGAGAAAAGAAGGGACGGAGCCCAAGGGGATCTCCAACAGCTGGGCCGCCGCAGCGGCAAAGGACAAAGGCAGCGCCAGGTGCCGCCCCCAGACGCCGACGCGAAAATGCGCCCGATGGTCGGCTCCTTCCAAAACGAAGGAGAGGACGGGCGCCCCGTTTTCCATCTCGAAGCGAGGGTCTCGAATGCGAAAATCGGCTCCGACGTCCGACCCGACGGAGACCACCGCAGCGGTTTTCAGCCGGGCGGCAGCCTCGCGAAGCAGAATGTTATCGAAGTTGTAGAGAAAACGGCGCAGCCGCCTGGAGCGGGCAATCTCCATCTTGGCTTGCAGAACGCCCTCGACGGAGACGAACCCCTCCAGATGGACCGGCGCCACCTCGGTGACCAAGGCCGTCGTCGGCGGGAAGAGCGACGACAACTCGGCAATCTCCCCCGCTTTGTTGGCCCCGAACTCCAGAAGCAGCAGCTCGGTATCGACCGGCATAGCCAGCACCGTCGCGGTACAGCCGATGCGGGTGTTCAGGCTCCGGTCCGCCGAGTGGACCCGAAAACGCCTTTCCAAAACACGGCGCAGGGCCTCCCGGGTCGTCGTCTTCCCGACACTGCCTGTGACGGCGACCACCTCTCCGGGCGCGACCCTATCGAGATAGAGCGACGCCATCCGGGCCAGATCGAATTCCGGATTCTCCAATTCGACGCAGGGGACGAGGATCTCCGGAGGACGCTTGCCCCGTCGCACGACAATCAGGGCGGCTCCCTTCTCGACGGCCTGCGAAATGTATCGATGCCCGTCCGTCCGCTCCCCCTCCAGGGCGACGAAAACGCCTCCGCGTTCCACGTGCCGGCTGTCCGTCGCGACGTGCCCCGGAAACGGAAGGGCCCCGAACGAACTCTCCACGTCCACGTCGATCAGGGAGAACATCTCCCCGACCGAAAGACCAGCAGGTTTATCCACGCCTATCGTCCTCCTCCTGCTTCGCTCAGGAGCGCTTCAGAAACGGCTCGTCTGGAAGCACCGCCGTTTGCCCTTCCCGAATACGCGTACGGTGTTTTCTCAAGATCGGCTCCACGCCTCCACCGTCTCCGCGTCGCTGTAGGGGATCTTCTCCCTT
The DNA here is from genome assembly GCF_003860125.1 of Fretibacterium sp. OH1220_COT-178. Classification (NCBI taxonomy): domain Bacteria; kingdom Thermotogati; phylum Synergistota; class Synergistia; order Synergistales; family Aminobacteriaceae; genus Fretibacterium; species Fretibacterium sp. OH1220_COT-178. The sequence continues at coordinate 143,765 of NZ_RQYL01000001.1, forward strand.
CCGATCTGCAGGTACCTCTCCGGTCCCTTTCCGGAGACCACCACCACATCTCCCGCAACCGCGACGCTGAGTGCCGTGCATACGGCCTCTTTGCGGTCCAGGATGACCCGATGCCGCGCGCCGCCGGACGCCTCCACCCCCTGGACGATTCCGGCCGCGATGTCGGCGGGATCCTCGTCCCTGGGGTTGTCCATCGTCACGATCACGAGGTCCGCGAGGTCCGCCGCAACCCTGCCCAGCGCGGGACGATTGAGGGGATACCGTCCTCCCCCGTGTCCGAAGACCGATATCAGTCTCCCGGAGCAGAGCTTACGTGCGGCGGAGAGCACGTTCCTCAGGGCCTCCGGGGTGTGGGCGAAATCGATGAAGCAGCAGGCCCCATTCGGCAGAAGATGCTTCTCCAGACGTCCGGGGACCTGAGGAATGGCCGCGACCCCTCGTATGATCGCGTCGTCGTCCACGCGGCCCCGCAGCGCCGTAACCCCCGCCAGGACATTCCAGACGTTGAAGTGCCCCACCAGAGGGCTTTTCAGTTCAAGATCCGGAAGGCCGCGCATCGCCACGGACAGGACGGTGCCCTCCAGACCGGTCCGGGACGCCATGACCCGAGCAAAGGCGTCGGAGTCGAGGGCAAACCCCCTCACCCCGTCGGGAAACTCCTCCAGGAGCCGCCGACCATAAGGATCGTCGGCGTTGACCGCCCCCAGGGAGCCCGTTCGGGCATAACGCGAGAACAGGAGGCGTTTGGCCTGAAAGTAGTGCTCCATCTCCTTGTGGAAATCCAGGTGTTCGGGGTTCAGATTCGTGAAGATCGGGACGTCGAAACGACAGCCCCCGAGACGCCCCAGAAAAAGTCCGTGAGAGGAGGTCTCCATGACACAGGCCCCACAGCCGTTCCGCACCATTGCCGCGAGGCGGCGTTGCACGACGCAGCTCTCCGGCGTGGTCCGATCCGCCTCCCATTCCCTCGCACCGTCGCTCTCCACGATCGTCCCCAACAGGCCCGACCGAATCCCGGCAGCCTCGAGGATACTGCGCAGGACATAGGTCGTGGTGCTTTTTCCGTTCGTCCCGGTGACTCCAACCATCAGCAGCCTGTCGGCCGGATTCCCGTACACGGCGGCCGCGACCTCCCCCATGACTTCACGAACCGAGGGGACCACGAGACAGGGGAGTCCGGACTCCACGGGACGCTCGCAGAGCAGCGCCACGGCCCCCTGCTCCCGGGCCGCGGAGACGTAGTCGTGTCCGTCGCTTTTCTCTCCACGAATACAACAGAACAGGGCGCCCGGACGGACGCCGCGGCTGTCCGAGAAGACCTCCGTTATGACGGGATCCGAGCCACTCCCTTCGACGGTACAGCCTCCCTCCAATCGGCGAACGACCGCCAGCAGATCGGAAAACTTCACGTTCACGACGGCTCCCTCTTTTCTGGGGAATAGTATTCGACCTCGGCCATCTCCTCCACGATCGCCTTGAAGGGAGGGGCGGCCAACTCGCCCCCGTAATAACGTCCGCTCGAAGGTTCTCCAATGGCTAAAAGCATGAGGTATCGGGGTTTTTCGTAAGGCCAGAAGCCGATGAAGGACGCGACGTAGCGGCTTTTGCTGTACTTTCCCGACTCGGCGACCTGGGCGGTCCCCGTCTTTCCGGCCAGCTCCGTGATGGTGGTGTTGGCGCCCTTTCCGGTCCCCTCGAGCACCACGGCACGCATCGTCCGCCTCAGCCACTGGGCCGTCTCGGGGGTCAGGACCTCCCGCATCACGCGAGGCACGCCCCTGTAGACGACCTCTCCCGAGGAGTTCACGGCCTCCTTCACGATATAGGGACTCATCAGCTTGCCGCCGTTCACCACTGCGGCCATGGCGTTGATCAGCTGGAGCGGGGTCACGGCCAGCCCCTGCCCTATCGCGATGTTGGCCGGCACGACACCGCGCCATTGCTCGGGAAAGGGGAGGATGCCCCTGGCGACCCCCGGCAGCTCGATGTCGCTCTCCATGCCGAATCCCCAGCTTCCAAGGGTCTCGTACATCTTGACCTTTTCCGCCCGAATGCCGATCTGGGCCATTCCCACATTGGAGGATCTGATGAGCAGCTGCGCCGTGCTGATGTTGCCCATGGCCCTGGAATAGGCCTCGGCCACATAGCCATCGGCGACCTTCAGGCGAGCGGGACAGGAAAAGGTCTCGTTTGTCCGGGCCCACCCCTGTTCGAGCGCAATGCCCATATAGATGGGCTTGAAGGTCGATCCCGGCTCGTAGCTGCGGCTGACAGCGTTGTTCGAGAGAGCTTCCTTTTTGAAATCCTCGCGGTTGCGGGGGTCGAAGGTGGGCCAGCTGGCCATGGAGAGGACCGCCCCCGTCCAGGGATCCATACAGATCGCGGCCGCCCACTTCGCACCGTTATCCGAAGCGGTCTTGAACAGATGCTTCTCGACCACATACTGCATTCTGCTGTCTATGGTCAGGGTCACAACGGGCATGACGTGCCTCCGCTCGGCCTCGTTCCCCAACAGACTGACCGAGTGGGCGCCGGGCCTGCGGATAATGATGCGATAGCCGGGAGGGTCGTAGAGGACCGAGTTCCACGACTGCTCGATCCCGGACAGGCCCCGGTTGTCGATGTCGCAGAACCCCAAAACATGGGAAAGGAGGCGTTCGTTGGGATATCGCCTCTCCTGCTCGTCGATGTCCCGGACGGCCCTGATGCGCAGGTCTCGAATTTTTCGGGCCTCCTCCTTGGAGACCTTCCGCCTGAGCCAGACAAACCGGCTCTCCGGCGAGGAGAACAGCTTTTGGACGATCCCCTCGGGGAATACCCGGCTCAAAAGAGGCCTGTCCTCGGACGTCATGAGTTGAGGGTCGGCGGCAAAGCTGGAGAGGACCTCGGGGATCACCAGGGCATTGCCCTTGGAATCCTGGATGATTCCTCGGTTCGCCTTGACGGGAACCCTCCTCCAGTACTGCTGCTGGGATTGCTGCAGCACCCTGGGGTCCGGTCGGCAATGCCTCTCCACCAGCGTCCAGCCCCATATCAAAAACAGGAAGACGAACAGGAGCCATGGACTGAAAGAGCGATGCCGCCTCAAACCTTCTCCTCCTTATCGCCCGGGGCCGGGAAGGCCGCGTCCAGGAGCCTCATCCTCCCTCAGTCGTGCGCACCGAAAATCCAGGCCAGCCTCGAGCGCCAACCCCTTATCGGCTCCGGGATCCGCTCTGCGGCAAGCCGCTCCTCCCGAGCCCGTATGTGAAGGGTCTCCGCAAGGAGAATCTTCTCCATCCCCAGTCGCTCCTTGCAGTAGCTGTAGATCCTGATGGGCGCGACAAGACCGGAAAATTCCTGCCTCAGCACCGTCTCCTCCCGGGAACAGCTTTCTATGGATTTGTTCAGGGAGTCCAGGCGGTAGGCCAAGCGCATGGCTTGAAAGCGAAGCGACCCCAGAATCGAGATGACGATCAGGGTCAGAAAAACCCCGGCCATAAAATTTCTTTTCACAGCACAGCTTCTGCCGACTCTTCTCATGATAGACTTCAGCTCCCCATCCCCTGCATGTCCAGCTCACCATCGAGAGACTTCACCCGCGCAGCGAACCCGGGAAAATGCTCAAGAAAAAACGAAAACCCTCAATTTGGCGCTTCTTGCCTTGAAATTGCGCGCCGTCTCCTCTTCCTGGGGAAGAATCGGGTGGCGCGTCAGCACCTTGCCCCGTTTCTCCTCCTTTTCCCATGCACGAAATCGATGTTTGACGATACGGTCCTCCAGGGAGTGATAGGAGACGATGACCACGACGCAACCCTCCGCCGCCAGCCCCGGAAGGCTCTCGAGCATCGATTCGAGCTCCGCCAGCTCGTCGTTGACGAATATCCGAAGCGCCTGAAAGACCCTCCGTGCGGGATGGATCCCCATCTTTCTCTGCACCGGAGCCGGCAGAAGCCCCCGAATCAGGGCGACGAGATCCCCCGTCGTCGCGAGCCTCCGCCCCCTGCGCCTCTCCGACTCGATGCGCGAGGCTATTCGACGGGAATACCGTTCCCCTCCGTACTCCCAGAAAATCCTGGCAAGTTCCTCGGCGCTTTTTTCCTCCAACACCTCCGCAGCCGTAGGCGCATCTCCGTGGGGATCCATCCTCATGTCGAGCGGACCGTCGTGCTGAAAGGAGAATCCGCGCTCGGCTTCGCTCAGCTGCATGTTGGACACCCCAAGGTCGAAGACCAGCGCATCGAACGGCGCGTCCTCCCGAACAAGGGCGCCGATACCGCCAAAGCCGCCGTGCACGGCGCGGAAACGCGAGGCAAAACGCTCGAGCCTTCGTTCCGAGAGGGCGATCGCCATGGGATCCCGATCCACCCCCAGCACTCTGGCGCCGGGGAGCCCTTCGAGAATGGACTCCGAGTAGCCGCCCAAACCCAGCGTACCGTCGACAATCCGCGGTTCCGCAATCCCGTGGAGGGAGGTCCTCAGGAACTCCAGCACCTCGGCCAACAGCACCGGTTCGTGCGTCACGACTCCGCCCCTCCCCCCGTCAGTTCGGGAAGCATCTCGAGCCCCGTGCTCCAGTACTTCGCCCATTTCGCCCGATCCCAAATTTCCGCATGGTCGTTGACACCGTTGACCACGACATCCTGCTCCAAGGCGGCATACTCACGGAGAACTCCGGGCAACAAAATTCGCCCTGCCCCATCGATCGAGAGGTCGTGCGCGCTCGAAAGGATCAGCCTGTGGAGCTTTCGGGTCCTTTCGCTGTCCAGAAAAGAAGTCGTTTTGAGCCAGGAGGTGAAGTTGCCCCACTCCTCCTGAGAATAGAGGGACACGCAGTTTTCCATTCCGATCGCAGCGACGATGACATCGCCCAGCCTCTCCCGGAACTTCGCCGGAAGGACCAGACGAGCCTTCGTGTCCAGACGATGTTCGAAGGTTCCCATCAACATGAAGGCGTCTCACCGTCGCTCCCTTTTGCCCCACTTTATCCTACATAGCTCCATTTTATGACATTTTCTCCCACAATAGCATTTACGCAAAATAACTGAAGGGTCTTTAGGCTCAAACACAAAGAGCCTAAAGACCCATTTTTAAGGATTCCTCAAGGTGATTTCAAACAAGCTCCCTCAGCGACCCATCGAAGCGCAAAAAACGGATGGGCGAAAGTGCTATACTTCCATACAGAGATGACATAGAGATTGGAAACGAGCCCGAAGGGCTTGGCGGAAACGCGAAGTGCGGAACGGTGAAGAGATAGGGATTCGGGGTTTTGCCTCGAACCCCATGTTTGTTTTGTGTCTGAATAACATATTCTTGGAGGTCAATCGCCCGTGGACGTATCGACATTGCTTCAGGTCGCCGGTGGAGTCGGACTTTTTCTCTATGGGATCAAGCTGATGAGTGAGGCGCTGCAATTCATCGCAGGTGATCGCATGAGGCACCTGATAGGGACGTTGACGAAGACTCCGCTCAGAGGGGTATTCATCGGCATTCTCGTCACCGTGCTCATCCAGAGCAGCAGCGGAACGACCGTCATGACCGTCAGCTTCGTCAACGCGGGGCTGATGACCCTCAAGCAGGCCATCGGCATCATCATGGGCGCCAACATCGGCACCACCGTAACCGCCCAGATCATCGCCTTCAAAATCAAGGACTTCGCCCTTCCCTTCATCGCCCTCGGGGTAGCCCTGGCCCTATTCGGAAAATCCAAGAAGCAGCGCTACACCGGGAATGGGATCGTCGGATTCGGCCTTCTCTTCATGGGAATGCAGACGATGGAAAGCGCCACGAAGTTCATGGCCTCCCAAGGCGACTTCTTGCTCTTTCTCGGCGCCAACCCTCTCTACGGCGTTCTGGCCGGAACGATCCTCACCATGATCGTCCAGTCCAGCGCCGCCACCATCGGCCTGACGATCGCCATGGCCTCCCAGGGGCTTCTGGGACTCGACGTCGCCATTCCCATCATTCTGGGGGACAACATCGGCACCACCATCACGGCCGTGCTGGCCGCACTCGGCACCAACCGCTACGCAAAACAGGCCGCCGCGGCTCACGTGCTCTTCAACCTTTTCGGAGTTTTGATCTTCCTCATTTTCCTCCCCTTCTACAAGCTCGTCGTGATCCACACGGCCACGGACGTCGGCCGTCAGCTCGCCAACGCTCATACCATCTTCAATATCGCCAACACCATCATCTTTATCCCCTTCGCCTCCCTCTTCGCCCGAATGATCCAGGCGCTCATTCCCATCTCCGCCCCCACGAGGGTCGAGGACACGCTCTATCTGGACAAGAAGCTTCTCGACGCCTCCCCGGCCGCGGCCGTCGAGGCCGTCAAGGACGAGCTGCTGCACATGGGACAGATCGCCCAGAACATGCTCCGGATCACCCGCCGTGCCTATTCGGAACCCGAGACCGCCTCTCTGGCCGACGACTTCATGGAGCAGGAAAAACTTCTCAATGAGCTCAACAAGGGGATATCCTCCTACGCCTCGGAAATCTGGCAGCGCGGCCTCTCCGGGGAGGTCTCCACCGTCCTGGGCTGCTACGTCAATGCCTCGGGAGACCTCGAGCGCGTGGGGGATCACCTGGAAAATCTCATGGAGCTGAGCGAGGTGCGTCTCGACGATGGCTCGCACTTCTCCCCACAGGCCAACGAGGAGTTCTGGGCGATGTTCGATACGGCCGAGGAAGCCGTATCCTGCGCAATTCTGTCCCTCAAGACCGAGGACACGGACCAGGCGAATTACGTGATTCACGATCTCGAAAACCGCATCGATACGCAGGAAAAACAGTTCCGCAAGAACCACATCGACCGTCTGAACCGGGGCGAGTGCGACCCGGAGAAGGGCGTTCATTTCATCGACATCCTGAGCAACCTCGAGCGTATCGGCGACCACAGCCACAACATCGCCTACTTCACCCACGATATCTCCTCGCTCACGCGGCCTTCGTCTCAGGGCTGATTTTGATGTGTGCCGCGAATCCTGCCCGTCTCGGGAAGCTTCTCCGCGTCGCCTTCGTTTGCCTGTCGGCCTTCCTTCTCGTCGGCTGCGTGACCTTCGCCGGGCTTTGGATCACCATCCCGTTGGACTCCGAACGGGTGAAACGAATTGAGGCATCCCCGGCACTCTACGACGTCAAGGGGCGTCTGTTCCACCTTCGTCTCTCCCCCGATTCGGAGTGGCAGGTTCCCATCCCCCTCTCCGATATGGGAAAATGGCTTCCCCTCGTCGCCGTTGGGGTGGAGGACGGCCGCTTCTACAGGCATCCCGGCGTCGACCCTCTGGCCCTTTTGAGGGCCACGGCCCAAAATCTCGCCGCCCGGCGCGTCGTCTCGGGCGCCTCCACCATCACCAGCCAGCTGATACGCCTTTCCATATCCGAAAGGGAGACGACGGACGCGCAGCTGCCGGCGCGTCGCGCCCGAAGCATGGGAACGAAGGTCCGGGAGTTCATCCAGGCGATGAAGCTGGAGCGCCTCATGAGCAAGGAGAAAATCCTGGAGCACTACCTCAATCGGGCGCCCTTCGGCGGTAACATCCGCGGCGTGCAGGCGGCCGCTCTCATCTACTTCGGCAAGCCCGCAGCCAAGCTCTCCCCAGGGGAGGCATGCCTCCTGATCGGGATGCTGAAGGGTCCCACGCTCTACCGCCCCGACACCCGTCCCGAGGCCGCAAAACGGCGTCGGGATACCGTCATCCGCTTTCTGAGGGACCGTGGGGTCCTCGATGCCGGCGAGGCGAATCGGGCACTTCTGGAGGAGCTGCCCCGGCACCGCCATGCCCCTCCGCTGCGGGCCTTTCACTTCGCAGAACTCGTCCTGGGGGGACACGCTCCGCAAGACGAAAACGGCAGGACGGACACCACGCTGGATATCGAGGTCCAGACGAAGCTCGAGTCCCTGCTTCGGCAATCCCTCTCCGACCTCCCAGCGGAGGTCACCCTTGCCGCGGGAGTCGTGGACAATCGAACGGCCCGTCTCGTCGGCTGGGTGGGCAACGCCCGGTTCGGGGACGGGAATAAAAACGCATGGGTGGACTGCGGACGCGCTCCGCGCTCTCCCGGCTCCGCCCTCAAGCCCTTCGCGTACCTCTCCGCCATCGACCAGGGACTCCTGACCGCCTCGACGCTGCTGGCGGACTCCGCCATGGCCTTCTCGGGCCGCGCCCCCCGCAATTTCGACCTGAGCTACAGAGGGGCGGTCAGCGTCCGGGTCGCCCTTGCGGAGTCCCTCAACGCTCCCGCAGTGCGCGTCCTGCGCCTCGCCGGCCCCGAGCGGGTCCTGCATTTGATGCGGCAATCCGGCCTTCGCCATCTGACGGAGTCGGTCTCCCATTACGGGGATTCCCTCATCCTGGGCGGATGCGAGATTACCGTTCTGGAGGCGCTCGAGGCCTACACGACCCTGGCCTCCCTGGGACGGCATCGTCCTCTGGCCCTGCTCGCCTCCCAAGCTCCCCCACACGAAACCCGCCTGGCCTCCGAGGCCGCCTGTTGGCTGCTCGGAGACATTCTGGACAACAGGGGACAACTGACCACCCTGACCCGGGAGGCCCTGGGACGAAGCTGGCACGCCGCCCTGAAGACCGGGACCTCCTACGGTTTGAGAGACGCCTGGAGCGGGGCCTGGACCCCCGACTACACGACCGTGGTCTGGGTCGGCAATCCCGAGGGAGACCCCTGGACCGGGCTTGTGGGGGCGAAGGCCGCCGCCCCCGTCGCCGTGAGGATTCTCAGGGCAATCTCCCCCAAATCGGGCTGGTACGACAAGCCGGACGGACTTCTCCTTCGCCCGGTCTGCTCGCTGTCCGGTCGCCCCCCTACCGCGGCCTGCCCGGCGACGCGTCTGGATTGGTCCATCGAGGGGGTCTCCCGGACGATTCCCTGCGACCTTCACATCATTCGCAAGGGCAAGCCCTCCCTGATGTGGCCCTCGGAGCTCTCCTCCGGAGAGACCCCACCGGAGCAGATACAGAAAAAGGCCGCCCTGACGATCACCTCCCCGATCCCCGAGGCCGTCTACGTCACGGCTCCCCTGGACAGGCGGCAAAGGATCCCGATGAGGGCGGAGGGCGCGGCGGGGCGAATCTGGTGGTACCTGGACGGGACGTACATCGGCACCTCCCTGCCCAACGAGACTTTCTTTCATTCAGTCCCCGACGGACGCCACATCATCGGCGCCACCGACGAGGAGGGCCGCAGTGCCGTCACGAACGTATCGGTCGTCACCCCCGGAAGACGACAGCCGGAATCGCCCCTGTTGCGATAACCACAAAATATCGAAGGAGAGGAAAAAATCATGCCCGCCTTGCCCCACAACGAGGTCCTTCTGGACTCCAAAAGTTCGCGGTTTCCCACCCTCGGGATGCGCGTCGTCTTCGCAATCCTGGGCGCCCTGCTCGCCGGACACGCTCTTCGCTCGTACCTCGCTCTTCCGGCAGAGCCCCTTGTACCGCTCTCCCAGTTTTTTGTCGGCGTCGTCGCCATCCTGGCGACAGGGTGGCGGCGTTCTCTCGTTCTTACCCCTCAAGGCCTGCTTCGACAAACAAACCGCTGGGGGGCACGAAGCGACACGCTGCTGCCCTGGAGCGAAATCCGGCACGTGACCTTGGTCCCGCGCAGGACCGAGGTCACGGCTTTGTTTGAGCGCGAGGGGATCACCGGTATCAAGGTCCTTTTCGACCGCCAGGACGAGGGGACTTTGAGAAACATCCTGAAGGAGCGACTGCCTGAGGATGCGGAGATCCAAACGCTGTGACGGAGCTTTTTCCTCGATGCGATGCAACGGCCCCACTGCCAAGGCAGTAGGGCCGCCCATATTTCCAATCAAATCAAAGCGATTACCGCTTGAGGTTCACGACCTCCTCGAGGATTTGGTCGCTGGTGGTCACCACACGCGTGTTGGCCTGGAAGCCGCGCTGGGAGATGATGAGGCGCGTGAACTCCTCCGTCAGGTCCACGTTGGACATCTCCAAAGTGGACGCGGTGATGGACCCCTTCTCCCCCGTATCCGCGGCATCGATGTTCGGGTCCCCGGAGTTGATGGTCGGGATGAAGGCGGTGTCCCCCACCTTCTCCAGCCCCTGCTGGTTGGTGAAGGTCGCCAGGGCCACCCGGTAAAGGGGTTGGATCTGACCGTTGGAGTAAGCGCCCGAGATGGTCCCGTCCTTGCCTACATTGAAGTCCTGCAGCACTCCCATGGCGTAGCCGTCCTGGAACACCGCCTTGGTGGTGGTCTCCGAGGCGAACTGCGTAATGCCGTTCATCTTGTCGCCGTGTCCGCCGAAGTTCAGTTTGATCTTCGAATTCGTCATTCCCTTCAGGCTGAAGGGGATCTCGAGCTCGACATCATTGGGCTCGCAGATGGGCCCGCAGCCGCAGAAGGCAAGCTCTCCCGACGACGGAGTGGGAACGATCGAGCCGGCATTTCCCGAGGAGGTGCCCGTACCGTCCTCGCATCCCTCCGCCATCACCTGCTTCCCCTCGGAGTCCAGGAGAAAGGCCTCCCACCGCCAGCGGTTCTCCGTCAGCTTCTTGAAATTGACCTCGAGCGTGTACGGATTGCCCTGACAATCGAAGATCTCCTTCTTCGTCTGATGGAATCCGCCTTGATTGATCTGGGACAAGGTATCGAAGGGCTCGGCGGGGTTGGCCAGATCCTTCGCCTGCGTCACCGCCAGAGCCATCCCCTCGCTGACGACCTTGATCTTCAGATTGTTCGCATTGAAATCCGGGGGAAACGTCCCCGTGATCGGCTCGGCGAAATCGAACTTTCCATCCGGCTTGAAGTGGATCTTTGCCTCCAAGGGGACCATGGTCTGAGGGACTGTCGCGGGAACGGCAGGATACCACAATCTCAGCTTGGCCGGCGTTCCCTTGAGTTGCCCTGGGGCCTCGTCGAACTCGGCGATGACGGGAATTTCCGCCGCACCATTTTTCAGTTTGAAGGAGGCATAGCGCATATCGGCCTTCAGGCCATACTGGAAGACCGTCGCACCGCTGGGGTTCTTGATCTTCAAGCCGCCCGTGGCGTCGTCGTATTCGACGGTCATGTTGACGGGAGGGTTGGAGCCCGGAAAGACCGGGGCCGCCGGAGCGTGGACCCCCGCCGCCAGCCGAGGCTTGCCGCCATCGATCCCGACCATGTCGAACAACAGTTCCTGCTTTGCCCCGCCGTTTTCGATCACGACGGTCAAATACCCCTTGCCGTTCGCGGAAGCGAGGTTCGTCTTGAAGCTCATGTCGTACTCGACGCCGTCCATCTTGATCTTCGCGACGCCGCTGGGATTGCCCGGCCAGCCGCACTGCTCGTTATAGGGCAGATCCGGGAAACCGTAGGGCAGATAGGCCGAGCTGCGGCTGTCCAGGTTGCACTGAAAATCCACCAACGAGGTCGCTCTGGGCTCCATCTTTTTGCCCATGGGAATGTTGATGTCGGAGAGCTCGCTGCCGCGGATAAACTTCGTCGGGTTCAGGGGATCGCGCTCCATCGCGTAGCCCTGCACGCGATAGCCCGTGCCCGACTGCACCAAATTGTTCTCCTTGTCGCGGACAAAGGCCCCGGCTCGGCTGAACAGTCTGCTGTCCCCGGACCTCAGGACGAAGAAGCCCTGGCCGTTGATCATCATATCCGACTTGTTGCCCGTGTACTGCGCAGGTCCCTGAGTGTGAATGGTCTCGATGGCGGCGACCGAGACGCCAAGGCCAACCTGAACGGGGTTGATGCCTCCGCGGTTCGCCCCAGGCCCCGTAGCGCCCTGGGTGGTCTGGTACAGCAAATCCTGAAACAACGTAAAATCCTTCTTGAACCCGGTGGTGTTGACGTTCGCGATGTTGTTGCCCGTGACGTCCAGCATCGTCTGGTGAGCCCTGACACCCGTAACCGCCGTCATCAAAGATCTGAGCATCCTCTTGAAAACCTCCTGCGATAAGCGTCATTTATCGCTCCGCGAAAACCACGGTCCCCATCCTGGGGACCTGAAAAATATCCATACTCCGATTCCGATCAGGTACAAGGATCCCGAGACACAATCCCTCTATCCTTCGGGCTTTTTTGGAAAACCCCGGGGCCTCAACTCTTTTTCGGTTTGAGCTCCGGCCCGACGCCCTCCACGTTCTTCAACGGAACGTCCCCCTTGTCGGTCTCCAAAATCGTGCCCTTCTGGGGGTCGAACCAAACGGCCAAAACCACGGCGGCCACCTGCTGTGGTTTGCCGTCCGCATCCGTTCCCTTGGTAAAGGCAACCGTCTTCCCGACGTAACTCACTGCGGAGAACTTTTCGGAATCCGCCATCCGCTCGAGGGTCCTGGACATGTTCGTCATCTGCTCCAGCGAGCTGAACTGCGCCATCTGGGCGATGAACTCGCGATCCTCCATCGGGTTCAGCGGGTCCTGGTTCGAGAGCTGAGCGATCAGGAGCTTCAAAAATGCCTCCTTGTCCAACTCCTTCATAACCGCACGGGAGGCGTTTTTCAGCTCTTCTCCACCGAGTGCGGGTGCGACGGGATTGGCATTCACGTTATCGACGGGCATGACAAAAACCTCCTTGATGCTCTCCGGTTCTCTTTACGGCCTCTTTCCTGCTTCTCAGGCGTCGGCAGCAAACCAATGGGCTGGCCGCTCGGGGGCTTCATCCATCACAAGCAAACCGACAACGAATGCAGTGAGGCGTGCGGATCGCCGAGAGGCTTCGACAGAGCCGGTCGTCTGCTTACCCCACCCAGTAGAGCAGGCCTTGGGTCAGATCCACCCGAAACAAATCCGTCGGTGCGGTATCGGCGACATCGTCCGATGCGGCAACCCGGCGACTTCGGCGTCGGCCGCTCCGGTCGAAGCCCTGCTGGCGTCGGCCGTCGTCCTGCTGGACGTCGACCGTAAACTGAGCCAGCTGCACGCCCTGTTGGGCAAGAGACATCCGAAGCTGCGTGATCTGATCCTGTACTAATTGTCGGACCTGTTCGCTGCTGACTTTAATGTTCGCCTCAAGACCGGCCGTTCCGGAGGCCAGTTCCACGGTGAGACGGCCAAGCGCCGGCGGATCTACGATCAGGCTCGCACGCTGCTCTCCGCTCACGCGGGCAAAGCGGACGACGTTGTCCAGTCCCTCCCGGAGAAAATCGCCGGCGCTCGGCAGAGAGCCTCTATCCAGTTGAAGGGGCGCCGCAGAGGGCTGCGAAGGCCGGCGAGCCGCCAGGACATCCTCGAAAAAGGACTGAAAATCGGGATGCCGGTGCGTCCTGTTCGCCGCATTGGGCAGTTCCTCCGTGTCCCGAGCCCCGCCCCCCCTTTCGATACGAGCTCTTCGTCTCAGGGCATCCTCTCGGCCGTCACGTTCGGAATCCTGATCCCGCCCCATGTGGCGCTCCTGCGAGAAGCTCCGCAAAACGGCCTTGTTCGAGTCGTCGCCATCCGGGACCCCGGCCTCCCTCCCCTCACGAGCATCCGCAGCCCTCAACCGGGCGAGTTCCGCGGGGTCGTTGCGGACCGGTACGGAATCCCCCTCCCCGGACACCGATCCATCCGTATCCAGGAGAGGAGAAGGATTCCCGGACGCCACGACATCATCGTCCACCCCGAATCCGGCATCAGGGAAGACCGCCGCAGGCGCCAGGGAGATCGGGCCCCCCTCCGTCAGGACGGGGCTTCGAGCCTCCGTCCCGACATTCCCGCTCTCCTCCCTCTTCTCATCCGGAGCCGATGCCTCGGATTCCGGGAGGGCAGAAATCATTGGGAACCGCTCGCGCGAAAAACTTCGCAGCAGGTCCTTTCCCAGGTCCCCCGAATCGGCGTTCCCGGCCAGGCGCAAGAGCCCCTTGGCGGTACTTTCCGTCTCCTCGCCAAGCAGCACGCCGGGGTTCCCGCAACGATCCATCAGCCTCGAAAGAAGTGCCCTCAAGCGAAGCGCAGCGTCATCCGAGGACAGGGCATCCAGAGCGTCGCCCGCCAAATCCTCGGCAAACGCCAGGACGTGAGGGGCATCCCGCTGGAGTTCATCCTTGAGGGAAACCATGAGATCCAGGACGGATGGGGAACACAGGGGCATCCCGCCCCGCAGGGCCGCATGCACTTTCTCCAAGGCGGGGTATGCGGCCTCCTCCTTGGGACTGTCCGGATTGCCGTACTGCTGCATGAGGCTGGAAAAAAGATGCGGGTCCGGAACCGCTTCGGAATCCTTCGCGACGCCCGCCCGTCCCTCCTTGAAGTTGCGTTTGGGAATGCCTGCCTGTATCACGGGAAACGCTTCCGGCATCGCCCCCACATCCTTTCCAATAAAAGTTCGGATTTCCGGATTCAACTCATCGAGACAAGACCGGACCTCGATGACCGCCGACCGGGGCTACCGCCCATGCCCGGACATCAGCTCCGTCAAACGGGCGGCCTTCATCGGTTTGATCTTTCCCAGAATCGAGGCCCGGACGTCGACCGGCAGCCTGCGAAGCAAATCCACCGCGAGGTCCTCCCTCAGCTGCTCCACGATCTGAGCCGCATTGCGTGCGGACATATCCTGATAGGTCTTGGCGACCTGCTCCACCAGTTTCCTCTCGTCGGCATCCGCCCCGCCCGCCTCCCTGTCGGAGCTCGCCACCGTCAGAAGAAGCTCCTGACGATCCAGGGCCGCAGAACGCCTTTCCAGGTCCGCGGAAAGGATCGCCAGGTCGCTTCCTGCGGCACGGACCTCCCGCTCCCTCTCGTCCAAACGCCTCTGCCAATCCTCAAGCTCGAGCCTTCGACGCTCAGCGACCGTCAAGGTGTAGCGCTCAGGCACCTTGAAAAAACGCGCCAGGGTGTCTCCCACGTAAGGGATCCTCGGAACGGCTCTCCAGAAGAGAGGGCGGCCGTCCCACAATCCGCTGAAATGCAGGCCGACGGCGACGCCCAGCGACAAAACGGCCAATAAAAATAAAAGTCCGAGCTTGCTGCGTTTTTTCTTCTTTTTCGGGGGGACGGCAGGCGTTCGTTCGGCCTGAACCTCGGCCGGCCGCTCCGTTCCACGTTCCTCGGCCATCTCTAATCTTCCTCCCTGTAACGACGATACAGGGCCATAACGTTTCTGACGTAGCGCTCGGCCGAGGCGGGCGTCCGGCCGGAATCGATCCGGCCCGGCCCGGCGTTGTACGCCGCCAGGGCCTTCTCGACGTCCCCGTTGTACTTATCGGTCAGATCGGAAAGATATTTTACCCCGCCCTCGACGTTCTGCTCGGGATCGAAAGGATCGTCGACCCCCAGCATGTTTGCCGTACCCGGCATGAGCTGCATCAGGCCCCTCGCCCCCTTGGAGGACACCGCCCTGGGATTCCAGCCCGATTCCACCTGAATCACGGCACGGATGAGCTCCTCGTCGATGTTGTAGGCTTCGGCACGATGGGCGGCCAGCTTTCGGAGGTCGTCGAGCGAACGTTCCGAGGGCGTCCTCTCTCCCCGGGGCGAGGCTTTGTCCAGAAGGTCGACGAAACGCTCGGCCCCGGAAAAGCCTTCCGCGGTCCGGGGCCCATACCTGCGTACGATCTCGTCGATACGCCCCAGGGCCCGCGTCATGTTCGTTAAATCGGGTCTCATGAATCGGCTCCTTTTTTCGTCCGCGAATAGTGCACCATCGCCAGGTCGTCCAATTCCTGCTGCTCCAGATGAAGTCGGTTCCTGAGGTCGGCGGTCCTGAGCCGATCCACGTAGGTCTCCATGATCCGGACGTCACGATGCCGGTCCACCAGCCGCTCCTCCGTCTCCGCAATCCGTTCCCGAACGTCCCGCAGGGAGTCGTTGCCCTCGTGGATGCGATCCTGGATGACGTCGATGAACCGTCGCCGGAACCAAAGCTCCGCACAGGACACCATCCCTCCCTCGCATCCGGAAAAATCGTCAAGTGCCCTGGAGCGTTCTCCCTCCAGGGAAAAAAGCCGATCCAGAACGTCCTTTTCCTCTTGGCGTTCGGCCGCCAGGAGGCTCTGTTCGGACCTCCTGTCGTCCTCCCTCAGCTTCAGGATGCGGCTGAATTTTCGAATACGCTGATGCACGACGGCAAAACCTCCCGACCTACGGCTGTGGAGCCAAGGCAAGCATTCTCTTGTCCGTATCCTCGAACAGGGAACTCTCGTCCACACGCTGTTTCAGAAAGTCGTTCACGCTGTCCAGGTGGGAGAGGGCCCAGTCCACCCGTGCGTTGGAACCCGACTTATAAGCCCCGATGTTGATGAGATCCTCGGCCTCCGCGTAGGTGGCCAGCAGCTCTCGGATACGGCCGGCCGCCGCCAGATGCTCCGGAGAGACGACCGCCGGCATGACGCGGCTCACGCTCTCCAGCACGCTGACGGCAGGATAAAAATTGCGCGACGCAACCTTGCGGGAGAGCACGACGTGTCCGTCCAGGACGCCCCGCACCGTATCCGCGACCGGCTCATTCATGTCGTCCCCCTCGACGAGGACGGTATAGATCCCCGTGATGCTGCCCTTTTCACCGGCGCCCGCCCGTTCCAGCAGGCGGGGCAGCATCTCGAAGACCGAGGGCGTGTAGCCCCGCGTCGCCGGAGGCTCCCCGATCGCAAGCCCGATTTCGCGCTGGGCTCGGGCAACACGGGTGACGGAATCCATCATCAGAAGGACGTTCTTGCCCTCGTCCCGGAAGAACTCCGCCACGGCCGTAGCCGTCAGAGCGGCCTTCAGCCGAATCAAAGGGGGCTGATCCGAGGTCGCGACGATCAGGACCGAACGTGCCAGCCCCTCCGGTCCCAGGTCCCGCTCGATAAATTCCCGAACCTCGCGTCCGCGCTCTCCCACCAGGGAGATGACGTTGACGTCCGCCGTCGTGTAGCGGGCCATCATGCCCAGGAGCGTGCTCTTCCCAACGCCGGATCCGGCGAAAATTCCGATACGCTGCCCCGTCCCCAGGGTCAGCATCCCGTCGATGACGCGCACCCCCACGGAGAGGGGGCGCTCCACCATCTGACGCCTGAGGGGATGGGGCGGCGCGGCGTACAGAGGATAGAAATCCGTGCCCGCCACGGGCCCCTTGTCGTCCATGGGCTCCCCGAGCCCGTCGAGGATACGGCCCAACAGGGCGTCTCCCACGGCGACCTCCAGGGGATGGCTCGTCGAGATGACGTCGCAGCCGGGGCCGACCTCTCGAAGATCCCCCAGGGGCATCAACAAAACCCGATCGTCGCGGAAACCGACGACTTCGGCATCCAGACCGTGCGACCCGTCCCTGAAGCAAATATGGCACAGGTCCCCCACCCGGACGTCCGGCCCCTGGGACTCCGCGACCAACCCCACCACCTGAACCACCCGTCCGTTGATCTTGATCAGGGGCAGCTGCTCGAGCTCCGCCTCCAGAATCGGGAACAGGCCGGGACGGCTCATCATGCGTCCTCGGACACGGAGGGAGCGGGGGCCTCGGAGACGGCGCCCACCCGCTCCCGGGAATCCTTGGCCCCCTTAGCCGCGGCCTTCCTGCGGCGTCCCGTCTCCGAGGCGGGCTCAGCCGCAACGCCCTTCTTGCGGGCGGACGGCCTTTTCGTGACCTTCCCCAGCTTCTGGAACAATTTATCGAGGGTCGAATCGATCTGGCCTATCTGGGTGCGCCAGCGCGCGTCGTAGACCCCAAGACCGGTTTCCACGATGCAGCTTCCCCGATCCACGTTCGTGTCCGCCTTCAGCTCCAGGTGACGCACGCCGCGGAGGACATCCTCGAACTCCTTATCGAGATTGTCCTGAAGAAGCCCGACATCCTCCGGAGAGGCGTAGATCACCACGCTGTTCTTGTCGCTGAGCCGAGACAAAACATCCGAGAGCACCTGCAGGACGGCATCCGGCTTCAGCTCGACCTCCCGTTTCAGCATGCGCCGCAGCATGTCGAACCAGAGCCGCAACATGCGGGGCTGATTTAGGGCGACCAGCTCCGCGAAATCCTCCTCCAGGCGAGCCGCGATGGATTCCAGGAAGGACACCAGCCCCCCCAGCTTCTTGAGATAAAGGGCCTCCACCTCGACCTTGGCGACGCGCAGCCCCTCGGCGTGACCGGCCTCTCGGCCCTCGGCCTCCCCCCGAAGACGCCCCTCCGCGCAGGCCTGTGCCTCCGCATCCCGAGTCCTCGCCTCCGCGGCCCGCTCTCTTTCCGCACAATCGGCTCGGACGCGCTCTACCTCGGCCTCCAGAAAATTCCGCTCCCGGACCAGCTCCTCGGCTCGAGCCTCCGCATCGCGCAACCGATTGCGCAGATCTGCGAGCTGTTCCTGAAGTTCGTCCTCGCGCGACTTGACGGGCTCCTGAGGCGGGGACGGCTCATTCAAAGGCTGCTCCTCCTCACGAACGGGAGGAGGAGCAGCCTCGGGCTCCATTCCGATCTTGACGGCCTGGGGCAGCAAACGGACCGTTCGCAGGACCTTCTGGCGGACGCTAGACAACGAGCTCGTCCTCTCCACCGGTGGCGATGACGATCTCGCCCTGCTCCTCCAGCCCCCTGACGATGTTGACGACCTTCTGCTGGGACTCCTCGACATCCTTGACCCGGACCGGCCCCATGTAGTCCATGTCCTCCTGGAGCATCTCCGCCGCACGCTTCGACATGTTCCGGAAAAATTTCGTCCGCAGCTCCTCGGTCGCTCCCTTGAGGGCGAGCCCCAGCTCCTTCATGTCGACCTCGCGCAGGACGCGCTGCAGGGAGCGATCGTCCAGACGGATGATATCCTCGAAGACGAAGAGCCGCTTCTTGATCTCCTCCGCCAACTCGGGGTCGTTCTCCTCCAGGTATTCCATAATGTTGCGTTCGGTGGTCCGATCGGCGCTGTTCACGATGGCGACCACCGCGTCGATACCGCCCGCCATCGTGAAATCCTGTCCCATGACCGTACTCAGCTTGCGCTCGAGCACCCGTTCCACCTCCCGCAGCACCTCGGGCGTAATACGATCCATCCGGGCGACACGCTTGGCGACCTCCGCCTGCATGACGGCGGGCAATCCGCTGAGGATCATGGCGGCCTGGGGAGCCTCGAGATACGACAGGATCAGGGCGATCGTCTGAGGATGCTCGCCCTGAATAAAGCTCAGCACCTGCTGAGGATCGGTGTGGCGCATAAAATCGAACGGACGGACCTGAAGGCTTGCCGTGATGCGGGCCAGAAGATTCTGGGCCCTCTCCGGCCCCAGCGCCCGTTCCAAGACGTCGCGCGCGTAGTCCACACCGCCCCGGGCCATGAACTCGCGGGCCATCAGCACTTCCTGGGCCTCCTTCAGAACGTCGAGCTTGAGCTCGGGCGTCACCTTGCGCAGGTTGGCCACCTCGAGCGTGATCAGCTCGATGGCGGTATCGTCCAATTTCTTATAGACCTCCGCGGCGATGTCGTTTCCCAAGGCCACCATGAGGACTGCAATCTTTTCCCGGTTCGATATCGAACTGTTCGGTTTAGCCATGAGCGGGCTCCTTTATCGAAACTGCGCTAATCGTCGGAGGAAAGCCACTCGTTGACGAGATTGGCCACTTCCCCGGGATTGTTTCTGGCATAGACCTTCAACTGTTCCTCCAGAACGGCCAGTTCGCCCTGAAACGCCAGAAGGTCGGGAGAGGTCAGCATCTCCTGAATCGTGGGAACGTGCTTGCCCTCCTCCAGCTCCGATACGACGGCCCTCTGCGCCCGGCGGCGCAGCCACCAGAAGACCGCAGCAGCGGCCAGAAGCAGCATCAAAAGCGCAATCACCGACCCGGTGATCACGCGCATCATCCGCTCCTGGCGCAGCTCCGCGACCAACGCATCGGCGAACGCCGTGGAGAATTTCATGGACTTCACGACCAGGCTGTCGCCCCGCGCCTCACTGTAGCCAATGGCGGAGGAGATGACCTCCCTCAGCTCGTTCAGCCCTGCCTCGTCGAGCTCCCCGTCCACCAGAACCGACGCCGTCAGGCGCCGAACTCCTCCGGGCGTAACGACCTCGTCGCTCTTGCGCGTCGTAATTTCGTAGTTGGTCGTCGAGCTGGCCTTGTTGTACTCGCTGTTCACGTTCTGGGTGTTGATTGCGTAACCCGGAATGTTGGTCGTGGTGCCGGGGTTGGAGCCGATCGGCTGTCCCTGCCCGGTGTAGTTCTCCTCCTCGCGCTGGTTGCTTCGGGGAACCCCCTGCCCCGTCTCGGGATTGGGGGTGTATTCGACGAAGGAATGGGAGCGCTTGTCGAAATCGAGATCCACCTTGACCCGCACGACCACCTTGCCTGGCCCGAACACCTGTTCCAGCATCAGGCGGGCCTTGGACTCGAGCTCCCGCTCCCGCTGACGCTCCAGCTCCCTCTGTACCGAAGTCACGGCGCTCCGCCCGTCCGGGGGATAAATGATCATCGAGTCCGCAATCATATCCGAAAGAATGTTCCCGCCCGTATCGACGACCGTGACATCCTCCGGCTGAAGCCCGTCCACGCTGTGGGACACCAGATGAATGACGGACTTCACCTGGTTCGGCCCCAGGACGGAACCAGGACGCAGCCGCAGAAGGACCGAGGCCGTCGAGGGCTTCCGTTGTTCCAGAAACAGTCGCTGCTCCGGGATGACGACGCTGACCCTGGCGGAGTCGACGACATCCATCTGCGCGATGGTCCGCTCGAGTTCGCCCTCGATGGCCCTGATATAGGTGATGCGCTGCTGAAATTCGCTGAGCCCCATCTTGGAGTCGTCGAAGAGCTCGAACCCCTTGCTGCCGCCCTTGGGCAGGCCCTCCTGAGCCAAGGTCAACCGCGTCTCGTAGACCAGTTCTCGTGGCATCAAAATGGCGCTGGCCGCAGGATCCAAGCGATACGGGATCTTGTTTTCCCTCAGATAGGACACGATCGCCGCCTGATCCTCGACCTCCAGCCCCGCAAAAAGGGGCTCATAAGAAGTTCGGCCAGCCAGAAATACAAGCATGAACATTGCGGCTATCACCAGAAAAGCCGCAATGAATAAGGAGATGCGCTGCCACAGCTTCAAGGAGGCCCAAAACAACAAAAAGGCCGCGAACCAGCGTTTGAGGCTATCCATCGTTCCTTAAAGCTCAGCCGGCAATTCTCGACAGGGCCTGGTAGGCATCCACAAACTTATTGCGCAGCTCCATCATGAGCTTGAGAGCGATCTCAGCCCGAGAGGAGGCCATGACGACCTCCGAAATATCCTCGACATCCCCCGTAGCGAGCCTGCGCATCTTGTCGTCAGCCTCCAACTGAAGGGCATTGACCTCCTTCATGGATGCGGAAAGCAGATCTTCAAAAGAGACCCGGGGGGAAGCCGCCGTTTCAAGGCCTCTCTCCTCACCGGTACGAAAGTCCTTCGCCGACCTCGATGCCTCTTTCGCTTCCCGAGCAGCCAATCGCGTCATATCCAGCATCAAGCGCTCCAAAATAACGCCCTCCCAGTCAGAGATTTCAGCTCTGTCCTTACAACACAGCGGCGTCCACATCACGCCGTCCCACGTACGCCACGGCAAAAGAATCAAGCGAACCGCACAACGGGCAAGGACATCTGCCATTCGGCGGCATCATCCGGTCCGCTCGTCAGCACCCGTTTGTTGCAGTCGTGGGTCCGATTGATGTTTTATCAAACAAAAAACGTACTCTTCGCTGACCCATTCTCTGCAATGCACAAAGGCCGCCTCTCCCATTGAGGGCTTCCAACGGACGCAAGGCGTGAACCATCCAGAAACGTTCGTCCTCTGATTATACCGAGCTTTTTATAAGCATATCATGAAATGACCGTTGCGGGGATACGAAAAATCTCAAATTGACCCTACAGGCTCGAAATTTTCCCCGACAATCGAATTTTTCGGCCACCGATGCCATAAGCCGCAATCTTGTCGCCGACTCTTAGGCCCGGAGAGACCCGGTCGTCGGAGTCCATGCACTCCACGTCATAAAATGCTATGATTTCGAGGGTGGATGCCCCAGGCACAGACGGGATTCTCCGAGCACCACGGGGGCGCACCGCGAGTGAATCCCCGCTTTCGGCGGAAACTATATGGAGGCAAAACAGTGAACACACCACAATCTCGAAATGAAAATAAAAGAACGATCGGGAAGCATTTCGATCATGGCCTTCGGGCCTGAATTCGTTCGCGGCCTTCGGGCCACGCTGAACGAGCGGCTTCCCTGGCGCGTGGCCAAGGTGGAGGGCGGGGACGATTGGGTGGCCCTGAAGGTATCGCATGACGACAGCTGGCTGCTGATCTCCTGGGGAACCGGGACTGGGGGATGCTGCATGGCTGACGGCAGGTCCATCCTTGCCCTGAGAAAGGGGGCTCCGGCCCGGACACCCCTTGCCGAGGCCCTCAGAAGCCGATTCGTCAAGGCCGACATTGTCGCCGTCCGCCAACTCAACCGCGACCGCGTGCTGGAGTTCGAGGTCCGCCGCCGGGTGGCGGCGGGCACGGAGGTGCGATACCGCCTGGTCCTCGAGGCGACGGAACCCCAGGGGAACCTCGTCCTGCTCGACTCAGCGCGCAGGATCGAGGAGCTTGCCCGTCACGCCGCCCCCGAACGGAACCCCTACCGAACGCTTCTCCCCGGGCATTCCTATGCGCCTCCGCCGGAATTTTCGGGGACCGTACCGGAGGCCCTCGATTCGCTGGAGCCCGACGAGGTCATGAACATCGCCGGCCTCGGACGCCCCCTGTTGCGCCTGATTCGAGACCATTGGGAGGAGCGGTCCCCCGAGGCCTGGCTGTCCGCCGTCCGAGAGGCCGATTCCGATCTCCCTCTGCCCTGCCAGAGAACCGACAAGGGCTACCTGACGCGTTTTTCCGTCCCCTTCCCCGAGGCGGAACCCCTGGGATCCGATACCTTGGCCGCTGCCGAGCGGGGCGTCCTCTTCCCGCTGCTGGAGAGGGGGCGGGATCGACGGCTTCGTCAGCTGGACGCCCGCCTGAAACGGGCGGTCAAGGCAAGAGAACGCCACAAGGACGGACTGCTGAAGCAGCTGAAGGATTGCGCCGAGGCCGAGGTGCTGCGCCGAAAGGGCGAATTGCTCCTGGCGCACCTGGGGGCCGTGCCGGAGCGCGCGGAATCCGTCGTCCTGACGGACTGGGAGGGCTCGCGCCTCGAGATCGCACTGGACCCTCATCTCTCCCCCTCGCGAAACGCCGATCGCTATTTCAAAAAATATCGCAAGGCCAAAGGAGACCCCGAGGCGATCCGACAGGGCATCGCCGAGCTGGAGAGCGCCATGGAGGAGCTTGCCCAGCAGCGGGACCTCCTGGAGGCCATCGACGACCCGGAGGGCTTTGAAGAGGCCATCCGGGACATTGAAGAATGGCTGAGCCCCGAAAAGGTGCACAAAATTCAAAAACGAAGCGGCAAAGGGAAAAACGCTCTCCCTCCTCACCTGAGCTTCGAGCGGGGAGGTCTGACCGTCCTTGTGGGCCTGTCGGCGCGCGGGAACCGCTTCGTCACGTTCAAGCAAGCCAAGAGTGACGACCTCTGGCTCCACGCCCACGAGCTGCCGGGGGCTCACGTCGTCATTCGAGGGGCCAGGGGCCGGGAGGAACTGGAGACGGAGCACCGGGACGTCCTGGAGTTCGCAGCCGCCCTGGCTGCAGCGCACTCCAAGGGGAAACACGCCGGTTCCGTGCCGGTGGATTACACGGAACGCCGCTACGTCCGATCCGTCCCGGGAACGGTCGCATTGGTCACCTATACGAACCCTGGCACACTGAGGATCGAACCGGCAAATGAACAGAAGGCCTGGATATCGCAATGATCGTTGAGCTTGAACACTACAGGCTCGATATCGATGTCGAAAGGACGAGGCAGTTTTATAAAACGGCTCCCTTGTTGAGCGCAACTTGCTCCTGCAGCGGCTGCCGCAACTACGAGAAGGCAATAGACCTTCTGCCTCAGGCTGTCTTGTCGTTTTTCGAGAAATTGGGCATTGAAATGAAGAAAGTCCGAGAAGTATGTGTCCATTGCGCAAACGCCGATGACACCATATTTTACGGTGGATTTTATCATCTCTGCGGAAAGCTGCTGGAGGGCGAAAGCGCGTGGATACCCATCAATGAAAATCTTTTTCGCTTTGACGAAGACAAATTGTTCCGCATCACAAACGATTTTGGCGTTTCATTTCAAAACGACTGCGACTTGCTGGAGAGCGACTTCCCCCTTCCTGCGATACAGCTTGAAATTTCAGCGGATATGCCGTGGGTATTGTCAGAGAGAAACGATTATCCCCAAGACTCCTCACGAAGGAAACGGCAATAAACTCTTGGGACAACGAAAATCCACGCCGTATAGCCCCCAGAGTCCACCAATCATGATGGGACCATGGAGAAGAGTTTTTATCGCATGACTCCCAAGGTCGTTTCAAGTCCTCGCGCCCATTCATATACGTTTTTTTGTACGATGGCCGATTTGATTCGGAGCTATTCCGGTCGATAGGGTCAGAGAAGAGAAAAGCTAAAACCCCGCTCGTGAGCGGGGTTTTGGATTGGGTCAGATTTCTACGGAAATAAAAATGGCGGAGACGTAGAGATTCGAAACTAAAATTAAACATACTTTTAGACTACCTTTTTCAAAACACATGCAAAGTCGTTATACGGAATATTATACGGTTCTTTTCCCCTAAAAATACAGTCTCGGCATTCTCGAACTGTATCCGCATTCAGGCTGATCTCTGCTACCGTTTCAGAAAAAACAAATCCGGCGGCAAGTCTCCGCCCATCACGTAGACCAGGTGAGACCGAGCCGCGGCGGCATCGTAAACCGCATCGACGTACTCGGTTCGGCTTCGGATCAGTGCCCGTTTCGCATCCAGGACATCGATGTTCGATCCCAATCGGGCCTCGTAACGGCGAAAGGCCATCCGATAATCCTCCCGTGCCGTCGTCACCTGTTTTTTCGCCAGCTCGAAAGATTTATCCGTTTTCAATAAGCTTCTTCATAAAGGCGAAGCACATCGTCCTTATCATATTTTCTGGGGTTGGGGCGTCCGATCGCCTCCTCCATCGCCCGCTCCGCCAAAAGCGAAAGGTCCTCCCGGCGTACTCCGAGCTCTTTCAGCCCCTTCGGGAGCCCCAACGTTCGATTGAGCTCGAAAAGCATCTTGAGTCCCGTCTCTGCATTATCGCGTTCGGTCCTCCAGGATCGTCCCACCCCCAAGGCAATGGCGATATCGGAGAATCTGCCGAGCGTCTCGAAGGCCAGGTTGAAGCGGCAGACCACCGGCAGCAGCAGCGCGTTGCAGAGCCCGTGGGGAAGGTTGTAATGGCCCCCCAAGGGATGGGACATGGCATGTACCAGCCCCAGCCCCGCGTTGTTGAAGGCTGTGCCCGCCAAAAAACTGGCACAGCACATTTTTTCTCGAGCAACCATGTCCGTACCGTCCTTGACCGCCGCAGGTAAGTTCTGCGCCACAAGCTGTATGGCCTTCCAGGCCTGGGCATCCGTAACAGGCGTAGCCTCCCGGGAGACATAAGCCTCCACGGCATGGGTCATGGCATCCATGCCTGTTGCGGCGGTGAGAGCCGGAGGCATTGACATCATCATCTCCGGGTCGTTGATGGAGACATCGGGAGTCAGACGTCGATCGACAAGGGTTAACTTACTGTGGTCGGCATCGGAAATTACGGCAAACCGAGTCACCTCGCTTCCAGACCCCGACGTCGTCGAGACCGCTATAAAGGGCGGAAGATCTTCATTTACCTTGTCCTCGCCTTCATACTGGGCAATTCTCCCTCCGTTGCTCACCAGCAGTCCGATACCCTTGGCGGCATCCAGAGCACTGCCGCCACCCACCGCAACCAACAAGTCGCAGCCGGACGCCCGGTAGAGCTCAACTCCTTTCTCGACGGCTTCTATCGTAGGGTTGGGCATGACCTGACAAAAAAGGACGGTCTCGACTTGTGCATCTTTCAGAATGGAGGCGGCAAGCCCCGCCTGAGCTTCCCCTACCCCCCCGGACGAGGCGACCACAAAGGCCCGGCGGGCACGATACATGGCGGCCTCTCGACCCATTGTCTTGATGCAGCCACGCCCAATCAAGTTGACGGGAGGCACCATGTGGATCCTCATAAGTTTTTCCTCCTTGCCTTGCTCGCTTGTATCTGCAGAGCAGATAAGTTCTCGAAATTTTTTCTATCCCGAGGTTCGTCCTGTTCTAAAAAAACGGGCTGTAGTATTATATGGGTGTTACAATAAAGGTTTCAGGCGAAAACTCTCCCGGGAGGTGCCGTTTGTGAGCTCTGACAACAAAGAACGCATCATTCAGGAATACGTCCCCGGAAAACAGGTCACCCTGGCCCACATGATCTGCCACCCCAAACCGGAATTGTGCACCCTGATCGGAGTGGAGAGCTCCGGTGCCATAGGCATCATGACCATTACCCCAGGGGAGGGAGCCATCATCGCGGCGGACATCGCATCAAAAGCCGGGGCTGTGACCATGGACTTCATCGACCGATTCACCGGCTGCATCCTCTTCACCGGAGACGTGGGGGCGGTCGAGAGTTCATTGATAACGACGGTCCGCACCCTGAACGAGGTTCTGGGCTTCTTCAAAGCCCCCATCACCCGCACATGAAGCGCGTGATGGTGGTGGGACAGACCGGCGCCGGAAAAACCACCCTTCTGAAGGCTTTGGGCGTTTGGGAGGGGCGTGTCCGCAAGACCGAAGCTGTGGCCTACGGACCGCAGTGTATCGATACCCCCGGGGAATTTTTCGATATCCCCATGTTTTTTCACGTGCTGATCCAGGCCTCCGTCAAGGCCGCCATCATCCTTTTCCTGATGGACCCCCTTCGGCCCAAGCACGTCGTGCCCAATTTTTCCCGCGCCCTGCGCGCCCCCGTTATCGGCGTCGTCAGCAAAGCGGACGCCGCCGCTCCCGAGGCGATCGAAACGGCTGTCCAGGGACTGCGCGAATCCGGGGTCTCGGAGGTCTACGTCGTCTCCTCCGAGACGGGAGAGGGCTTGGCTGCCCTGAGCGAACGCATCCACGAACTCCGGCAGGAGAAGAACGGCCCGACGGCCAGGGGGAAATAGCCCCACGCCTTTTTCGTCTTACGAACCTCAAAGGAGGGCGGAGACCAGGGCTTTGTGCGGCGCCGCAATCACCACGGCGCTGGCAATCCCGCCCTCCGTCCCGAGCTGACGGCGGCACGCCTCCACCGAGCTCTCCACGCTCCCCAAGTCCCCGGTCAGGAGAAGAATTCCCTTTCCGCCCAACCCCCGGGCCAGACGAATCTCCAGCAAGCGGACGTTCGCGGCCTTGGCCGCGATATCGCCGGCCCGGACGGCAGCCACGGCACAGATCGTCTCCACGACTCCTAGGGATCGCACATCCTCCCATTCCGACGTGGCCGTAAGGGCCGGGACGACGGACGGATGGACGTTGGGCAACACATGAGCGTCCAGAGCGAAGATCCCGCCCGTTCCCTCTCCCTTGGCGATCGCCGTCCTGACGGCATCCACCTCGCCCGTGACGAGGGTGATGTACTTTCCCGGACAGATGGGGGAGGAGAAGACCAGCCGCACCTCGGAGGCCTTCAGCATGGCGTCCGTCGCCTCCATCCCCACAGGCGTCGTATTGAACTCAATCAGGCCTATCGCCTTGCTCATGCGGCATCCCCCCATTTTCCATCCGAGGCCCGCGCCTCGATCACGATCCTGTCCCGCTCCACCGCCGTCACCATCCCGGCCAGGGGCGTATGCAGGTCGGCCGAGACAGGGCCTTCACCCCCAGCGACACGCTGCCCCCGTTCCACCCGATCTCCCACCCCGACGAGGGGAACCGATGGAGCACCAATATGCTGTTTCAGCATCAGGGTCACGCTCCTGGGCCAAAGGCAAGGAGCCTCAACGAGAGGCGCCGGCCTGACGTAGGAGGCCAGCCCCAGCCGATGCACGAGCTTGGCGGCGGAAAACGCCCGCAGCCCGCGGAACGGATGGGGCTCCTTAGGCCGGGCCGCGTGGGGGTTCTTGATCCCGGCGGCGGCCATCCGCCCCTTCAACTCCCGGTTCAGCCTCCAGGGCTGGAGTCCCATGACGCAGGCGACCTCGCACATGCCGCACTCGCAGCAGAGAAAGGCCTCCGTGGCCGAGGCATCGCGCTCGCAGGTGCTGTTGAAGGAGGCCAGACGCATCAGCTTGTCGGGATGCAGGGAGTGTCCCAACAGGTAGCGGGGACACAGCTCCGTGCAGAGCATGCAGTGGCAGCAGGCTGTCCGGGCCAGGCGCATCATCTCCTTCATGGAGCGCCCCTTCGAGACGATCAAGGGATGATCGTGGGGCAGCACCAACAGCCCCTTCGTGGTCTTGGTGACGGGCATCTCCCAGGAGGAGACCGGCTTGCCCATCATGGGGCCGCCCTCAATGAGACACGCATCCGGAACCGACGCCCCGCCACAGGCCTCGATCACCGAGGAAAAGGGCACTCCGATGGGGACCCTGAGCGTCCTCGGATCCCGTACCGCGCCGCAGACCGTCAGGTATTTTTCCGTCACCGGAACGCCATCCAACGCCCTTTCGACGTTCAGCAGGGTCTCCACGTTCAGGACGATCGTATCCACGGCCATCGGAATTCCCCCCTCCGGGACGATGCGCTTCAAAGCCTCGCATACCAGGACCTGTTCGTCCCCCGCAGGATAGATGTTCGGCAGGACGTGAAGCACCATACGGGGATGGGCCGAGAGCAAGGACTCGATACGGGCAAGGGCGTCATGGTATTTCCCCTTGAAGGCGAGCACGGCTTTTTTTGCTCCCGTCAGGTCCAGCAGCGCCTCCATGCCGCGCAGCAGGGCCTCCGTATGGACCGCGGCCAACTGCTGATCGACCTGAAGCAGGGGTTCGCACTCCGCCCCATTCAGGACGATGAACTCGCAGGGACGGGCAAACTTGACGTGGGTGGGAAATCCCGCCCCGCCCGCGCCGATGATTCCTGCCGCCCTGATTTTCTCGAGAACGTCGCTCATAGAGCCCTCCCCCCTCTATCCTCCGAAGACGAGCGTCTTGATCACTACGGGTATCACCCTCCCCTTTGCAAGAGGAGAGCCCATATCGATGTAGTCCCCGTTGTCCACGGAGACCCCGTCGATACAGACCAGCTTCTTCAAGGCGCCGAGACGGTTACCCAGCGCAAACCCCAGTGCCTTTGCCATGTCGTTCTCCACGATCACGATGACCAGATCCTGATGCTCCAGATATTCCGAGAGTCCGGCAATGAGCTGCGATGCATATCCCTGAACCTGATCGAAGGAGGGGCTGTGTATTCCTCGAAAGGAGATGCCCACGGGCTGAGTGGGGTTGCCGTCGGTGTACCAGCGAAGTTTTCGCGCCAATGCATCGGACAGTCCCCCCTTTTCGTCGTCCTGCGTCAGTTTAAGGACAGGGATATTCCGCAGCGGGAACAGGGAGGTGTCCGAAAAGCCGATGGTGCTGCCGCTGATGTCCATCGAGTGGCTTCCAGCCCCGACCACGGTGGCCCGTATGGTCTCCTCCGCCGGAACCCGAGTCAACGTCCGACACAGCTGTGTCCGGGCGACGGACTGCCCCAGCAGGACCCCGATATCGCCGTAGGCGAAGAGCCCCCCCTCGGGGACCTTGTCGATACAATCCGCGACCCCCCCGGAGAAGGAGACACCCTTCGCCTGAGGCGGGGCACGGAAATCGTGGGCCGTCAGCACCCGCTCCAGGAACGGCGTCCGCTCCCTCAGGCCCATGAGCTCGTCGAAGAACTCCGCCATGCGGTCGGTCAGTTTCGTGAGGTCCTCCACCGAGGCCGCGCGCCCCACGGCGATGGGCAGCCCCATCGCATCGGCCAGCGCCGCGATCCCGGGCGCCACGTATTCCACGACGCGCGTTCCGGGGTCGAGCCTCACGAGGCGGCCCCCGATGTCGAGGCAGGTGGTGTCGACGACGTCCCCCTCCCGGAAGAGGACGACATTCGTCGTCCCCCCACCGATGTCGAAGTTGGCCACCGCCATGTGCTCCCTTTTCGAGAAGCTCCCGGCCCCGGCCCCCTTGCCCGCGAGGATGGACTCCAGATCGGAGCCCGCCGTCGCGACCACGAAGTTGCCCGCCAGGCCGCTGAGGCTTTGGAGCACCGTCTCGGCGTTCTCCTTGCGGGCCGTCTCCCCGGTGATGATGACGGCGCCCGCCGAGATCGCGCTCCGGTCGACCCCGGCACGCGCGTACTCCCGCTCCACAATGCGCCGTACCCCCTCGGCGTCGATCGCCGTGGGGGAGAGAAGCGGCGTGAAGTGGATGTCGCTTCGGAAGACCACCTTTTTGTCCACCACCGTGATGCGCGGGATCGCGGCCACGCTCGCCACGTTCTCGATCGTGAGCGAGCTGAACACGAGCTGCGTTGTGGACGTCCCGATGTCGATGCCGACGCTGAGCACGGTCTCGGCCATGAAAAAACCTCCTCTGCGTATTCCCCTCAGTCCTTGCCCACGGTCACCCCATACTGCCGGTCATACCCCTCGGGCAGATGCCGGTACATCAGGACATAGATCGTGCTGCTGAGGCGATTCAACGCCCGGATCACGTCCGTCCGATCCACCCCGCCGGGACGCTCGAAGGCCCGGAACGCGGCCAATTCGACCTCACGGACCTGAGCGCGCAGGCGGTTGAGGCCGATGCAGCAGCGTCCCATCGAATAGTGGGCACGGATATGCCCCAGGCCGAAATGTTTCCTCGGGTTGTGGGACATGGAGCGCAGCTCGTCGAGCGAGAACCCCAGAAGGTTCTCGTCCTCCAGCGGTTTCTCGGTCACCTCGAAGGTCAGGATGCGCCGGACGAACTCCAGGATCTCCTCGAGCTCCTCCGCCAAGGCCGTATTGTCCTGCTCCGCGGCCAGCCCTTGAACCTCCAGGATACCCGCCTGAAGGCTGTCCATCTTGCCCCGAAAGGCGATGCGCGGGTGTCCCTTGGTCACCAGGACATTGGCGTGCAGGTGGGTCAGATGCTCCGGCTTCTTGGAAAACATCCCGCCGTCCGGCCCCACAAATCGCGGTTTGAAGGGCTCCTGCTCCTGCCGAACCTCCTCTTCCTTCTTCCCCGATTCGATGTTTGGAGCAGCTTCGGAAGGAGCTCGGGAGGTCGGCTCACCCTTTTCTTTGATGATCAGCTCAATCCTGCGATCGCTCAGGAACTGACGTGCCGAGGGTGTCACGAGAGTATCCGGTTCTATAGTATAGCTTTTGATCTCCTTCCACCCCAGCTCCTCCCGAAGTTCCCGCTCCGTCAGTGCTTTCATGAGGAAGGATCCCCCCTTTGCCCGAAGATACGATGCGCGGAACATCCCCCTCTGAAATCGGGGTGAAAAAGAGGAGACCGCGCCCTTCCCATTTATTGGGAAGCCCAGTTCGCGGGATAGGTGACGTACATGAACCGGGCGAACGACGGTGCCCGGAAGGTGATCGAGGAGTCGGCCGGAATGTAAATGGCGTCGCCCTTGTTCCCCGTAACGGTCTGCCCGTCGATGAGGATCTCAAGCGTTCCGTCGATGATGTAATCCACCTCGTCATAGCGGAGCGTCCAGTCGAACGCCGTCGCCTCCATCTCCATCACCCCGCAGCCCAGCCGGGGACTTTCCTCCAAGGTCAGAATATCAATAAGGCGTACTTTATCCCCTTCCTTGCCCGTATCGAATTTCTCCGGCCGGACGGTCGGAAGTTTGACCGATATCGCCCCGGCAGGCACCCGGCGTTTTTCAAAGGAGGCCCCACACGGTGCCGAATCCGTCTGCGCGCCGCCCAGGATGTCCTGAACGGCCTTGCGCACCATCTGTTCCAAATCCTTCTTGTCCATAGCTTACCGTCCTTTCGGCCTTTTCCACGAAGGAGGTCAGGCGTCCATCGAGATGTTCTGGGGGGTAACCTTGCACGCCAGCACCACGGCCGTGATGCCTGCCACCAGCTTGCCGACGATCATGGCCAGGATGAGCCCACGCTCGACTCCGGCCGTAAAGCCGAGGTGATCCCCAAAGACAAAAGCTGCGCTGACCGCGAAGGCCACGTTGATGACCTTACCGCGCTCGTCCATATCCTTCATCATCGTGAAGGTGGGGATGTTGTTCGCCAGAGTCGCGACCATCCCGGCGGCCGCAATGTCGCCCATCCCCAATTTTTTGCCGAAGGCAAGCAGAGGTGCCTTGAAGACCTTGGTGATGAAGGTCACCATAGGGAAGGCTCCGGCCAAAACGATGGCGATACTGCCGATGACCGCATAGGACTCGGTCAGGGGGGCCAGGGCATAGGGAGACCCCTCAGCAAAGAACCGGAAGGGTGAAAGGGCCTCGACGATCCCCATGGCCAACCCGATCGTGATCAGGGCAACGACGATCTTGCCAAAGACAGAGAACCCCTTGATCATGGCCGACGGGATGAATTTGAGCCCGGCCGCAATCAGGACGGACACGATCAGGACGGGGACGATGTTCAGGAGCAGGGTGGTGACACCGAATCCCTCGCCCAGCATCAAGAGCCCTCCGGCCAGGCAGCCCAGCGGAATCGTGACCATACCGATCAGGATGCCCCGGGCGAGCGCCGGATGGTCCTTTTTGTCGATGATCCCCAGGGCGACGGGGATTGAGAAGACGATGGTGGGGCCCATCATGCCCCCCAGGATGATGCCGGCGAAGCGGCCGATCTGCGGGTGGGCCGCCATCTGCATGGCCAGCGGGTAGCCGCCCATATCGCAGGCCAGAAGCGTCGTCGCAAACATTGCCGGATCCGCACCAACGGCTTGATAGAGAGGGACTATAACCGGTTTGAGCACTGCGGCAAGGAAGGGGGCCAGGGTGATGACACCGCCCATGGCGAGCATGAGCGACCCCATGGCCATGAACCCTTCCTCGAACTTTTCGCCGAAGCCGAGGCGGTTTCCCAGAAAGGCCTTATCCAGAGCGCCCAGAACCATGAATCCCGTCATGACGTAAAGAATGATGTCGTTAATCCCCATACGGCTGACCTCCCAAACAAAATTTTCGACGCGGGGTCAAGGCCCCGATACTTGTGTTGCAGTTTGTTCTAAAGTTCGAATTCCAGCAGGTTGGCATCGACCTCCACCGTGTCGATAATCCCCACGATGACGGCGTCCACCGGGACATCCTTGCGGTCGAAGAGCATCCGGGCCGAGCTGCCCTGACTGATCAGAACGTTATCGCCGATCCCTGCCCCTGCCGAGTCCACGGCAACAAAGGTCTCATCCTTCGATCCCCGAACGGGATGGACGACGAAAAATTTCATCCCGTTCAGGCTCTCGTCCTTCTTGGTCGCCCAGACGTGCCCGATGACCTTGGCGATAATCACGGTCTCGCCCCCGAAACACGGGTCACCCGAACTCCCAGCAGGCGCAGGTGATCCATGGCAAGCGGCGTGATGACTGCACGTTCCGCCACGAGTACCTCCGAACCACCCGCCTTAAAAGCCTCTTTGACCTCCCTTTCGGAAAGCAACTTTTTATCCGAGAGATCCAGGGTCCCCGCCCCCGACTTCGAGGAGGGCGTTTCCTCCCTGGCTGCGGAGGGCTCGTTCCCCATCTGCCCGGAGGGTGCAGGCTCCTCGGAGAAGAAGGCGACGCCGAAGGCGGTCAGTTTCTTCCGGCATTCCTCGTAATGACGCCTCAGAGGGGATCCGGGTTTCAGGGCCTCGAGCCAGTCGAGCCCGCGTTCGGACGCGTAGACGGGAACCCCGGTCAGCAATGCCCCTACAATCAGATTGGACTCCATCCCGTACTGCATTCCCAACGACGCCAACACCAGCTGGTTCGCCGGCAGGGAGGGGATGACAACCCCCTCGTAGCGCGAATAATCGGGGAGTCCGTTGTCGAAATTATCCCAGTACTCCAGTTCCGGCCACTGACAGGACAGCCGTCCCGGCCCCGCCGCAAGCCAGGGTTTGCCCTTCTTGACCTCGGCGTTTTCCGGACTCTCCACCTTCGGCCCCTCCAGGACCTCCAGACGCCGCATCAGCTCCTGCGTTACTCTCTCAATCAAAAGCTCCTGATCCATTAGGAATCACTTCTTTCTAAGAATCACTTCTTTCATGATGTGCCGGACACGCCTCGCGCGATTCCCGCAGGGGTAACGAGGAACGGGTGTGGAGGGACGAAGGACGGAATCCCGGTCTCCTGCTCGAAGACCCGTTCGATCCCCGCCAATGAGCAGGTCCCGCCGACGAGGTGAAGCACCTTGACATCATGTCCCTTCACGGCACGCCCGACGATGGAGGCCATCTTCTGCAGCACGGGCTTGACCACCGGCAAGAGCACCCGGTGTTCCCGTGGGTTCCGCTTGAGAACCTCCGCCTCCTCGATAGGGATCCCTCGATTCCCCGCGATGACAAGGGAGATGTGGATACCCCCTGTGGGTTCGTCCGCAGTCGATACGACAACGCCATCCCGCAGGACGGATATCCCCGTCGTCCCGCCGCCGATATCGACGATCGCCCCGTCCCGAACCCCCAGCACGGCGTTGGCCGCCGTGGGCTCGTCCAGAACCGTGACGACCTCCAGCCCCGCGCTCTCCGCGACGTAGCCGTGGGCCGCACGGTCGCGGCTTCCCGTCCCCGGCGGCACCGCGATGGCCGTATGTGTGAGCTCGCGATTCAGAAGCGCCTCCAGGCGGTCCTTCAGTCTCCCGACGATGGTGCGTGCCCCTGCGAAATCCACTACCAGACCGTCCCGGACGACGGAGCACTCCTCCATCTCCCATGTCAGCGGCCGTCCCTCCCCGTCCAAGACCACCAGAACGATGGATGCCGTCCCCAGATCCAGCCCTACCCTGAGAGGCGTTTCCTCTCCCAGGGGCACAGAACATGCACGACACCCCATCAGGGACTCCAGAAACGTATGGGCCCCTTCGGAGATCCCGACACTCATGGGTTCATCCCCTCCGCAGGGGGTATCAACCGCATTTAAACGGAGGTCCCCTCACAGCCTCCGGAAGGGGCCGCCGCCCCCTCATCCGTTTCGAGCCTGGGCAGGATGAACTCGACGTCCCCGTGCGGGCGCGGGATCACGTGTACCGAGACCAGCTCGCCGACCTTACCGGCCGCCGCAGCTCCCGCATCCGTCGCCGCCTTCACGGCTCCGACATCGCCGCGAACCATCACGGTCACCAGACCGCCGCCCACGTGCACCTTGCCGATCAGGACCACGTTCGCCGCCTTCAC